>CAZQUC010000069.1:3380-10488 GCA_964596095.1 uncultured Enterobacteriaceae bacterium | reverse complement strand
CTCCGCTGCGCCTCGGCCATTTTTGCCTTGGTCTCGGGCGACATTGTGCGCTTTCCGGGTTTGCGGCCCCGCTTCTTTCCTGTCGGCGTGGACGGAGCCACCGCCACGGGAGCGGCGGTCCCCTGCAAGATGGAGTTCAATTTGACCTCGAGGGCTTCGATTTGGTCACGGATGGCGGCAGCCCTCCTGAGCTGCTCGGCGGTAAGTATGGTGAGCATAATGGAAAACAGGAGGGAGGGCGTATTTTGGCAGATCAATGCGGAAGTCAATAGAGAACACCGGGTGCAAATCCGTAGGTGCTGACCGGCGCATGAGCATATTCCATCGGCGTCCAACCCCAATACCACGAGAGCCTTGGTCCGCGAGTTGAGGACGTTCGCAACCTTTCACCCAAGAAACGGATAATCGGTATAACCGACCGGCCCATCGCCATAAAAGGTCGCCGGGTTCGCTTCGTTCAAGGGAGCGTCGGCGGCGAAACGCGCGGGCAGATCGGGATTGGCGATGAAGGGCACTCCGAAGGCCACCGCATCCGCTTCGCCGGCGGCGATGACCTGTTCCGCAGTTTCTTTGGTGAAGCCTTCGTTGGCGATGTAGGCGCCGCCGAAGGCCTGCTTGAGCTGCGGGCCGAGCCGTCCCTCGCCCAGCCTTTCGCGGGCGCACAAAAACGCGAGACCCCGCCGGCCCAGTTCCCGCGCGACGTAACCGAAGGTGGCCGCCGGGTCGGAATCTCCCATGTCATGGGCATCACCCCGCGGCGCGAGGTGCATCCCGACGCGGTCCGCGCCCCACACACCAATGACCGCGTCCGTCACCTCCAACATCAGACGCGCGCGGTTTTCGATCGACCCGCCAAAGGGGTCGGTCCGTTGGTTGGTGGAATCCTGTAAAAATTGGTCGAGCAGATACCCATTGGCCCCGTGCAGTTCGACCCCGTCGAAGCCGGCCTCCCGCGCGTGGGCGGCCCCTTGGCGATAGGCCTCGATGATCCCCGGGATCTCGTCTGTCCGCAGCGCCCGTGGAGTGACGAACGGCTTCTCCGGACGCACCAGACTGACATGCCCGCGGGGCGCGATCGCACTGGGAGCGACCGGCAAGGCGCCGTCGAGATAAAGTGGATCGGACACCCGGCCCACGTGCCAGAGTTGCAGCACGATGCGTCCGCCCGCTTCATGCACGGCGTCGGTCACGAGCTTCCACCCCTCGACTTGCGCTGCCGACCAGATGCCGGGCGTATTCGGGTAACCCACGCCCATCGGCGTGACGGAAGTCGCTTCGGAAATGATGAGGCCCGCCGAAGCCCGCTGACGGTAGTATTCAGCCATCAGCGGCGTCGGCGTCCGGCCCGCGCCGGCGCGGCAGCGGGTCAAGGGGGCCATGATGATCCGGTTGGGCAAACGCCACGCGCCGAGGATGAGGGAATCGAAAAGTGAAGCCATGATAGTTCGTAAACTATCGAACAAATAGAACCTGCCGCCTGCGTGTCAATTTCATTTCGATGACGATCGAACCAAGGGAAAGGCGTGTTGCCGTCGGGGAGGAAGTTCAAACAACAGCGCGTCCGGTCCGCGCTTACGCTTCTGTTTGCATTCCGGCGGTTTCCTCCTCAACTGCCGGCTTTCGCCTTCCCCCGCCATCCACCAGCACTTTGACCATGACCCGCATTGCCCTGCACCTGACCTCGTTGTTGTTCCTCGCCGGCCTGGCCGTGGCGGAGGACGAGAAAACCGCCGCCAAGCCGGTGGTGGAACTCAAGACCTCCAAAGGCTCCATCGTCCTGGAGCTGGACCGGGAAAAAGCGCCCGTCACCGTCGCCAACTTCCTCAAATACGTGGAGGCCAAGCACTATGACGGCACGGTGTTCCACCGCGTCATCAGCAGCTTCATGATCCAAGGCGGCGGCTTCGAAAGGAAAGGCGGGGATCTCGAACAGAAGAAAACCTTCGACGGCATCAAGAACGAGGGACGGAACGGCCTGACCAACAAGACCGGCACCATCGCCATGGCCCGCACCAATGATCCCGACAGCGCCACCAACCAGTTTTTCATCAACGTGCAGGACAATCCGGGCCTGGATTACCCGAGCCCCGATGGGCACGGCTATGCTGTCTTCGGCAAAGTCATCAAGGGACTGGACGTGGTCAACACCATCAAGGAAGTGCCTACCGGCGTGCGTGATCTGAAAAGCCGCCTGCCCGACGGCCAGGTGCTGCCGGGCCGTCCCTCCAAGGATGTGCCGGTCGAGGATGTCGTCATCGAAAGCGCGCGCGTCGTGACCGGTGATGCCGGGAAAGGCAAAGAAGCCGCTGAAAAATCCGAGGATAAGAAATAACGTCACGTCCGCCCCAGCCATGATCGCCCGCAAACCAACCACACCGTCGGCGGGAGCGATCCTGGCGGCGGCGCTGCCGATGTTGATGCCGTTGATAAACGCGCAAACCGCTCCCGCTTGGCCGTCCTTCACGCCGCCGCCGACCAAGACCGTCGAGGTCGAAGAAGAATGGCACGGGGAAAAGGTCCGCGACCCTTACCGCTGGCTGGAGGAGACAGAAACGCCGGATGCCAAAGCGTGGATCGAAGCCCAGGCCAAGACGGCGGAGGGATTCCTTGAACGCCTGCCCCAGCGCTCTGCCTTCAAAAAGCGCCTGGAGGAATTGATCGACTACGATAAACACGGCCTGCCGCGGCTCATCGGTGGACGGTTGTTTTATTCCCGCATGACCGGCCTGCAAAACCAGGCGGTGCAATATTGGCGCGAAGACCGCGAAGGCGCGGAAGAGCGCGTGTTGCTCGATCCCAACACGCTCTCCGAAGACGGCACGGTGGCCGTGTCGGGATTTTCCATCAGCCCCGACGGCCGGTATGTCGCCTACGGCCTGTCCCGCGCCGGGTCGGATTGGCAGGAATACCAAGTCCTCGACGTCGGCGCCGGCGCCACGCTGCCCGAGACGTTGAAATGGGTGAAATTTTCCCATGCCTCCTGGGCGCAGGACAGCAGCGGATTCTATTACTCACGCTACGACGAGCCGGCCGCCGCCGCCGTGCTCAAAGCGAAAAACGTGCACCACAAGGTGTGGTTCCACCGCCTCAACACCCCGCAGACGGAGGACACGCTGGTCCACCAACGCCCCGACCAGCCGGAATGGCTGCTCGGCGGCGGTGAGACCGAGGATGGCAAATTCCTGCTCCTCAACGCCAGCAAAGGCGCGGCCGGCAAAGACGCCGTCTTCCTCGCCGAGCGCGGCCCGGACGGCGCATGGGGCGAGGTCAAGGAAGTGCGCGCCGCGTTCGATGCCCGCTACGACTTCGTCGGCAACGACGGCGGCACGTTGTATTTCGTGACCGATTTCGAAGCGCCGCGCGGCAAACTGGTCGCGATGGAAAACGGGAAATTCGCGCCCGGCGACTGGCGGGTGATCCTGCCGGAAACGCAGGCCGTGCTCCAACGCGTGAGCTACGTCGGCGGCAAGTTCATCGCGCAATCACTGGTGGACGCCCATGACGAAGTCGCTGTTTACGACCGCGACGGGAAAAAAGAGCGCGACCTGCCGCTCAACAACTTCGCGGCCGTGGGCGGCTTCGGCGGACGGCAGGCGGACACCGAAACCTTTTACGCCGAAACCGGCTTCACCCAGCCCTCGGAAATCTTCCGTTACCAGATCGCCGACGGTCGCGCGACCTCGTGGCAGAAAACCAAGGTGCCGTTCGACACCGACGGATTCATCACCAAGCAACTCTTCTACCCGAGCAAGGACGGCACGCGCGTGCCGCTCTTCGTGGTGCATCGCAAGGAATTGGCCCTCAATGGCGAAAATCCCACCCTGCTTTACGGCTACGGCGGGTTCAATATCTCGCTCGGCCCGTCGTTCTCCGCCAGCCTCATGGCGTGGCTGGAGCGCGGCGGCGTCTATGCCGTGGCCAATCTGCGCGGCGGCAGCGAATACGGCGAAGCCTGGCACGAGGCCGGCCAGCGGCTGAACAAGCAGAACGTCTTCGACGACTTCATCGCGGCGGCGGAATTCCTCATCGCGGAAAAATACACCGCGCCGTCGCGGCTCGCGATCTTCGGCGGCAGCAACGGCGGCCTGCTCGTCGCCGCCTGCCTCATCCAGCGGCCCGAATTGTTCGCCGCGGCGGCTCCGGCGGTGGGCGTGCATGACATGCTGCGCTTCCAGCGCTTCACCATCGGTTACGCTTGGCAGGACGAATACGGCTACCCCGAGACCGACCGCACCGATTTTGAAAACCTGCGCCGCTACTCACCGCTGCATACGCTCAAGCCCGGCACGGCTTACCCGCCCACCTTGGTCATGACCGCCGATCACGACGACCGCGTCTTCCCCGCGCACAGCTTCAAATTCGCCGCCGCGCTCCAGGCCGCGCAAGGCGGCCCCGCCCCCATCGTCCTGCGCGTCGAAACCAAAGCCGGCCACGGCGCCGGCACCCCGACCTCCAAGATCATCGAAAACGCCGCCGACCGCTTCGCGTTTTTCGCCGAAGCCACCGGGCTGAAATAACCTCGCCATGGAAAAGCGGGCCGGGTGGCAGTGGTGTCATTCATCCAACCGCCGCGGGTAAAAACAAATTTGCCTGCGGCCGGCCAGATACGCGACTGGCGCATTGATGCTGGCTTCACACCATGGGCCTCATCGAGAGGGCGCGGCGGTTGCCATTTCCGCGCGGCCGCGCCAGACTGCGCGGCATGGCCGACGACGGGATGAGTCCGATGATGAAGCAGTATCACTCCCTGCGGCGCTCGTTGCCGGAGGATGTGATCCTGCTGTTCCGTCTCGGGGATTTTTACGAGATGTTCTTCGAGGACGCGCAACGCGCGGCGGACTTGCTCAAGCTGACGCTGACCAAGCGCCAGGGCATCCCGATGGCGGGCGTGCCGTATCATGCGGCGGCGGGCTACCTCCGGCGGCTGGTGCGGGCGGGGAAGCGGGTCGCCATCGCGGAGCAGACGAGCGCGCCGGTGGCGGGCAAGCTGACCCCGCGCGAGATCACGCAGGTCATTTCCGCCGGCACGGTCGATGACCTGACGATGATCGACGCCGACCGTCCGCTGTATCTGGCCGCGGCTTTCGCGGACGGCAAGAAGCTCGGGCTGGCCTACGTGGACCACACCACGGGCGTGTTCCGGCTCACGGAGTTCGACAACGCCAAAGCGCTGGAGGACGAATTACTCGGCATCGGCGCGGCGGAGGTCTTGTTCAGCGCGGAGCAGGAGGATCGCTTCGGCGCGTTGGGCGGCGCGCAAGCCCACGACCCGTATGCCTTTCTCTACGAGCAGGCGTTTTTCACCCTGCGCGAACATTTCAAGGTGCAGTCGCTGGATGGCTTCGGCTGCGCGGGCATGTCGGCGGCGGTGGGCGCGGCGGGGGCGATCCTGCATTATTTGAAGCACGCGTTGCAGCGCGGCGTGGACCACATCCGGCGGTTGCAACCGTATCAGACCGGGCACTTCGTGGTGCTCGACACCGCGGCGCGGCAGCATCTTGATCTCGTGCAAAGCCGCGCCGGGCGCGAAGGCACGCTGCTGGGCGCGCTCGACCGCACGCAGACGCCGATGGGCGCGCGGAAATTGCGCGAGTGGATCCTGCACCCGCTGCGCGACCTGGAGGCGTTGGTCGCGCGGCAGGATGTGATCGAGGCCCTGCGCGACCGGCCGTCGCTTTTGGCCGCGCTGCGCGAGCGGCTCAAGCCAGTGAAGGATATCGAGCGCACGCTCGGACGGTTGAGCACCGGCGGTGGCAACGGGCGCGATTTGCTGGCGTTGGCGTTCTCGTTGCAAGCTCTGCCGGCGTTGCGCGAGGGGCTGGCGGAACTGGCGCCCACGTTGCCGTTGGCGGCGGAATTGCTCGCCGCGATGGGCGATTTCACCGCGTTGGCGGAGGACATCCTGCGGGCGATCGCCGATGAGCCGCCGGCCACCATCAAAGACGGCGGCTACATTCGCGGAGGCTGGCACGAGACGCTGGACGAGCTGCGCGCCGCCGCCGGGCAGGGCAAGGAATGGATCGCGCAACTCCAGGCGCGCGAGATCGAGGCCACCGGCATCAAGTCGCTCAAGGTCCGCTACAATTCGGTCTTCGGGTATTTCATCGAAATCACCAAGGCCAACCTCGCCGGCGTGCCGCCGCATTACCACCGCAAGCAGACGATGGTCAATGCCGAGCGGTTCATCACGCCCGAGCTGAAGCAGATCGAGGACAAAATCCTCGGCGCGGAGGAGCGGGCGAAGAAGCTGGAGTTCGAGTTGTTCCACGAGTTGCGGGGCCGGGTGATCGCGCCGCTGGAGGCCTTGCAACACACGGCGGACGCGGTGGCGGGGTTGGACGTCCTGGCCGCGCTGGCGGAAACGGCGCGACTCTTCAATTACAACCGCCCGCTGCTTAACGACAGCCGCGCGCTTTACATCAAGGACGGCCGCCATCCGGTGCTCGACCAGCAGGCGGGCGGCGAGCGCTTCGTGCCCAACGATGTCGCGATGGAGCCGGAAACCGCGCGCCTGTTGCTCATCACCGGCCCCAATATGGCGGGCAAATCGACCTATATCCGCCAAGTCGCCTTGCTGACGCTGATGGCGCAGATCGGCAGCTTCCTCCCGGCGGCGAGCGCGGAGATCGGGCTGGTGGACCGCATCTTCACCCGTGTCGGCGCCAGCGACGATCTGTCGCGCGGCCAAAGCACCTTCATGGTCGAAATGAACGAGACCGCGCTCATCGTCAACAACGCCACCGCGCGCAGCCTCATCATCCTCGACGAGATCGGGCGCGGCACCAGCACCTTCGACGGGCTCAGCCTCGCGTGGAGCATCGCCGAGCACTTGCACGACGTGTTGCAGGCGCGCGCCCTCTTCGCCACGCACTACCACGAGATGACCGCCCTCGCCAACACGCGGCCCGGCGTGCGCAACTACAACGTCGCGGTGCGCGAATGGAACGACCAGGTCATTTTCCTGCGCAAGATCGTGGCCGGCGCGGCGGACAAAAGCTACGGCATCCACGTCGCGCGGCTGGCGGGCTTGCCCGACGAAATCATCAGCCGCGCCAAGGCCATCCTCGCCAATCTTGAAGCCAACGCCGCCTCGCCTGAGCGGGAGACG
>CAZQUC010000069.1:0-3280 GCA_964596095.1 uncultured Enterobacteriaceae bacterium | reverse complement strand
CAGGCCGCGCCCGCGCAGATGACGTTGTTTTGAGAGGATGATTCCGGCCGGGCTGCCGGATGCGGTTTGTGGTCGTCATTTCCAGACCACCGTTCTCAAATCACGGGCGGGATCGGGCATGGGCCGGGAATCGGAGCGCGTGCTCACTCGCCCGCGGCCGTGGCGGCGCTTTCTTCCTCCGGTTTTGGCACGAGCAGCGCGCCGTTCAGCGCGCCGTCCTCCGATCGCACGCGGACGATGAATTTTTCCCAGGGACAGGGATCGGGCAGCTTGAAATCAAGCGAAAAGCGGTGCTCGGCCATGATGGTGTGGCTGGTGATTTCGAGCGTGTTCTGACGCTGTAGATTGTTGACCATCGCCCGAGTCCGGGCTTCCTCGGGCGAGGAGGGAACCTCTTCCAGCGCTTCGGCGGGCGTGGTGCCGGGCAAGCGCTCCAGAGTGAACCGCAAGGTGGCGGTGGCCAGGCCTGGGGGCAGTTGTCCGGTGATGGTGAGGCTGCTGCCGGGGCCGGGAGCGCCGCTGGAGGTGAGCGCGAGATTCACGGGCGGCAGGGAAAGGAGCATCGCGGGGTCGCCGAACAACATCCACATTTCCAGATGCTCCTGGCGCACGTCGGCCGGAGTGGCCTGGAAACTCAGGCCGTCGCCGAGCGTCAGCAGCGCGTAATCCGCGTCGCTGATGGCGCTCCGGGCGATGCCCCGTTTGGCGGAAAGAAAGAGGTCCCCGACGCGCCGGGGATCTTTTTCTCGCAGTCCTTCCAGCACGCCGGTGATGGCGAGATAGCCCATGGCCGCCGAGCTTTCACCGTGACTGCCAATGACGGCGGCGGGACCACCGGGCGAGAGGAACGCGGCCGCGCCCCACGAACGGTTGGCGCCGGGCAGTCCGACTTCGCAGGCGTGGCATCCGCAGGTGAAAAGCAGGCCCAGCCGCGGTTCCTGTTTCAGGCTTGGCCAGGCCACGCTGCCGAAGAAGAATTGGGATTTCGACACCGCCCCCTCCGCGGCGCTGTGCCCCATGTAGGCGAGCAGCATGCCGGGACGAGCCGCCGCCTGATGGGCCAGGGCCGGCAGCGCCGCTCCGGGAGTTTGCCAGGGGCTGCCATTGATGTGGACGAGGGCTTCGGCCAGCCGCCACGCGGGGGGAAGTCGGGAGATCAAGCGGGCGCCGAGGTTGTTGATCACATTGTCCGCGAGAGGCGCGAAGGAAGGCGGCGCTTCGTGATAGCCCGCCACCAACCGCACGTCGCGCGCCCAAGAGGACTGCCGGACGTTTTGTTCAAACGCGAGGATTTTCTCGACCGCCGCGCGCGCTTCCGCTTCCGAGCGGACCGGGAGCCGGCCCACGGCGAGGTCCGGCTCGCGCGAGCCATCCGGGCAGCCGAAAGGATTGTCACTGGGCCGGTCCGTCATGCGCAGGATGGAACCGCGGGCCGACGGCACGGAAGGAAGGGACGCGCCATGGTCATCCGGAGCAGGGAAATCTCCCGCCAGCAGGACATGACGCGGGCCGGAAGTTCCCGCGGCCTCGCGGATGCGTCGCCGCAGATCGTTGCCGGCCTCTTCCGCGGAGCCGCCCGCCGGAGAAGAGGGGTCGGGATGGAGGATGACGACTTCCAGCCCCTGCGTTCGGCGGGCCGCCGCCAATGGTTGCAACGCCGATTCCCATTCGGGTGGTGTCACCAGCACCCATTTTCCGGATGGTTCTTCCGCCAACGCCAGCCCCGACAGCATGGCGGACAGCACCCCGAGGAGAAGTTTGTCCATGAGGCCAAGGTTATACCCCAAGGCCCCGCGCGGACCAATGGGAAAATGAAAGTCTCCGGTGAGCATGGTCCGATGCAGGAATCTTGACAGGTAAAGCGGAGGGCATGCCCAATTCGAGAGTGGTGAGCGGACGGATGGCTTCTTTAATTGTGGAGGCGGCCGATCTGCGAAGAATGAGAGTATCCAGGCCATGTCCGCGCAGATGACGTTGTTTTGACCGGTGCGCGCCGTGGTTTTCCCAAACGCAAACCGGTGGCGGACGGCGCTTTATCGACACGAAACGACCGCGGGTCCGCCACACCTCCCGCTTTTTTGATGAATACCACTACGATCTCCCTTCCGCCCCGGCCTTCCGATGACTCGGAAGCGGTCCCGCCGTGGGAACGGGCGGACTTCCTGCCGGTCTCGCCGCTGGACAGCTACGGCTACGCGGGCAACCGGTCGAAACGCGCCGGCTCGTTGGAGGAGGTGCGGAGCTGGATCGGCCCGGGCGGCGTGTCGGAAAAGGTCTTCTTCGCGTGGCGGCCCGGCGAGGGGCGGATGCGCCCGGTGGCGGAAATGCCCGAGTTTTTCGACGCCCTGCGGGCCGGGGAGGTCGCTCTCAATCAGGACACGCTGCACTCCAAGCTCAAGTGGGCGTTCATCTCCGGGCTGGCCGCGTGGTATGCCGGCCCCATGATCCTGATGGGCATGCCGCGCTCATGGATCATGATGCTGTGGGCCTGCTTTTTCGTGCTGCCGGTGGTGGACTGCCTGTTCCGGAGCCGGGAATGGAAGCACACCACGGCCGCGGATGGGGCGGAACTGGGCCGGGATTCACGGTTCATCCACTGGCTCTCCTGGCAGCGCTCGACGAAGCTGATCAACGTCCTCATCGGCTTGCTGGTGGTCACCTTCATTCTGAGCGAAAGCGCGGGCCTCGGCCGGGCCGTGGCGGAATTCGCCATGAGCGAATCCGGCGTGCGCGAAGGGCGGTGGTGGCAGCCGTTGACCTGCTTTTTCCTGCATGGCGGCATCGTGCATATTCTCTTCAACTCCATGGCTATGCTGCGCCTGGGCCGTTGGGTGGAAACCTTGACACAACCACTCATGGTGCCGCTCATTCTCGTCGCTTCGACCCTGGGCGGCTCGCTCGCCGGGTATGTGCTGCCGCCGGACGTGCCTTCCGTCGGCGCCTCGGGCGGCGTGCTCGGGTTGCTGGGCTTCCTCATCGTGTATTGCCGTCCGCCGGAGCGGCGCGTGCCCGGCGGCTTCCGTCGGCAATTGTGGCAATGGGTGATCTACGTCGCGGTGCTGGGCGCGATCGGCTGGAGCGTCATCGACAATGCCGGCCACCTCGGCGGCCTGATGGCCGGGGCCTGCCTCGGTGGACTCGCCAATGCCACGCTCCCGGCCACCATTCCACCCACCCGCGCGGGCTGGGTCACCATCGCCGGCGGCGCCGCGCTGGCCCTGCTGGCCGTCACCGGCGTGTGGATGTCGTGGCGCTTGTGGGAATGGCGGGTGTGAGGCCG
>CAZQUC010000068.1:11665-13921 GCA_964596095.1 uncultured Enterobacteriaceae bacterium | reverse complement strand
CCCGTTGCCGAACGCCGGACCCCTGCTAGACTTCCGCCCTTCACATCCGAACCCGCGGCTGGTTGGCGCCCTCGGTGGCCGCGGGGATCAAGAGGGCAATGTCGGAAGTGATTCAACCAACAACCAAACCAACAACCCACCGTCCGGGGTGGTTCCGTTCCCGGTCGCACATTAACACATGGCTCTATCCGCCGAAATCGAAGCCCTGATCGAGAGTTCCTTCAAGCAATTGCGCGAGAACTCCATCGTCAAAGGCCACATCATTGACATCAAGCCGCAGGTCGTCCTCGTGGACATCGGCTACAAATCCGAGGGCGTCGTCCCCTCGTCCGAATTCGAGGACGAGGACATCCAGATCGGCGACGAAGTGGAGGTGCTGCTGGAGCGCCTGGAAAACGACGAAGGCATGGTCGTCATCTCCAAGGAGAAGGCCGCGCACAAGCAGAACTGGGAGAAAATCGTCAAAGTTTTCAACGAAGGCGGCCTCGTCAAAGGGAAGATCAAGAGCATCGTCAAGGGCGGTCTCACCGTCAATGTCGGCGTCGAGGCGTTCCTGCCCGGCTCGCAGGTCGATATCATTCCGCCGAAGGAACTCGACGGGTATCTCGGCAATGTTTACGAATTCAAGATCGTCAAGATCAACGACGAGCGGAAGAACATCGTGCTCAGCCGCCGCGAGGTCATCGAAGCCGAACGCGCCGAGCAGCGCCAGCGGTTCCTCGAAACCGTCAAGATCGGCGACAAGGTGCAGGGCGTGGTCAAGAACATCACCGACTTCGGCGCCTTCGTCGATCTCGGCGGCATGGACGGCCTGCTGCACATCACCGACATGACCTGGGGCCGCCTCAATCATCCTTCGGAGATGATCATGATCGGCCAGTCGCTCGAAGTGCTCATCCTCGACGTAAACAAGGAAAAAGAGCGCGTCAGCCTCGGCATCAAGCAGCTCCAGTCCAACCCGTGGGAGAACATCGAAGCCAAATTCCCCATTGGCCAGCGCGTCAAAGGACGCATCAGCAAACTCGTGCCTTACGGCGCGTTCGTCGAATTGGCCGAGGGCGTCGAAGGCCTCGTCCACGTGTCCGAATTGTCCTGGACCAAGCGCATCACCCGCCCGAGCGACGTGCTCACCACCGGGCAGGAAATCGAAGCCGTGGTGCTCCAGATCAACAAGGACGAGCAGAAGATCTCGCTCGGCGTGCGCCAGACCGAATCCAATCCGTGGGACGACATCGACGCGCGTTTCCCCATTGGCTCGCAGATCAAGGGCAAGGTGCGCAACCTCACCGCTTACGGCGCCTTCGTCGAACTCGAAGAAGGCATCGACGGCATGGTCCACGTCTCCGACCTCTCGTGGACGCGCAAGATCAACCACCCCTCGGAAATGCTCAAGAAGGGCGACGAGGTGGAGGCCACCGTGCTCGAAATCGACAAGGCCAACCAGCGGATTTCGCTCGGCGTCAAGCAACTGGACGTCGATCCGTGGTCGGTCATCGAAGACAAATTCAAGGTCGGCGACGTCGTCAAAGGCACCGTCACCAAGATCGCCAGCTTCGGCGCGTTCGTGCAATTGCAGGACGACATCGACGGCTTGGTCCACATCTCGCAACTCGCCGACGAGCACGTCGCGCGGGTCAAGGATGTCATCAAGGTCGGCCAGGAAGTCGAGGCCCGCGTCATCAAGGTGGACAAAGCCGAGCGCCGCATCGGCCTCTCGATCAAGGCGATGGCCTACGACGAAGCCCAGCTCAAGCGCGAAGCCGCCGCCTTCGACGCCCTGCGTCCGAGCACCGAACTGGTCGGCCTCGAAGAAGCCTTCCGCTTCGCCACCCAAGGCGGCAGCCAGCCGGAGCCAGCCGAAGAATGGCGCCCCGGCGAAAAGTAACCGCCGCCGAACGATCCGTTTCCTCCCCTCCCCCATGCTCAGCCCCGCGGGTTCGCCCGCGGGGTTTTTTTCTTTTCGAAGAGACGCTGTCGCCAGCAGCTCACCGCAATTCCTTCACGGTCCAAGGCGTGGAGCGATCCGGCGTGGCGGCGCGCACGGCGGCCACCTCGCTGGGAGCGACAGGCGCGGCATCATTCGACCATGCGTGACGGACGTAAGTGAGCACATCGGCAATATCTTGATCCGACAACCCCACGACAGGCGGCATGAGCGAATTGATCGCGGGCTTGCCGGGGACATCCACAGGGCCGAGCAGCCCATGCAGGACGATGCGGATCGCGGCTTCGGGAGCGCCGGTGGCCAACGGCGAG
>CAZQUC010000068.1:0-11565 GCA_964596095.1 uncultured Enterobacteriaceae bacterium | reverse complement strand
CCAGCGGATCGAACGGGCAATCCACCTCCGCCGGCCACAGGGACAACGCGGCGCGGCGGTGGTCGGATGAGGGATGGCGCACGACCTGGGCCAACCACGCGAGGCCCTCGGTATTCTCCGGGGCGAAATACCCGAGGCCCGCCTGCGCATACAAGGCGTGATAGCCGTAGGCTTCAGCGACGAGGGTTTTCAAAAACCACATGCGATCGCGACGTCCGCTTTCGACAAAGAGCCGCTGGGCGTGCAGACGCCGGACGAGATTGGGGTCGGCGAATTCGGCACGGAGATCGGCGCGGGGTGTGGTGACGGGTTCGGGACTGTCCTTGGGAAACACCCGGTAAATGCGGCCGAACGGCCGGTCGCGCAGCGGCGTAATGTAAGCCGCGCCGGGGCCGCGCTCCACCTTCGTCTGCTCGAAGGGCGCGCCAGGACGGTTGTGCTGAACGATAATGTTATACCAATCCGCGATCCACACCGCGCCGTCGGGACCGGTTTCGGCGGCAACGGGCGCGGACCACGCGTCGGAGCTGGCATAAAGATTGTTGCCGTCGAACTCGGTGAAAAAATCCGCGTTCTCCGTCCGCAGCCATCCCAGCGCCACAAGATGTCCGGTGGGTTCGCAGACGAAGGCGGCGCGGTTCCACCATTCGATGGGAAAGCGCCGGCCGGTGTAAATGGCATGTCCGGCGGCCGCGGTGTAGTGACGGGCCTTCGCGCGCACGCGTCCGTCGCCGAGCACTTCCACCGGCGGATCCCAGCCGTCCGATCCCTGCACGTCCTGCGTGATGGGGAAAATCTTCGTCCCGCGCTCCGCGCGATGCACCGGCCCGCTGTCGCCGACAACCTGCCAGCTCGCCTGGCGGTTGGCGGTGGAGCCGAGCACGTCGAATTGCTCCGTAAAGCCCAGCCCCCATGTGTTGTTGCTGGTCTTGCCGAGAAATTCCAGCGCCGCGCCGTCGGGCCGGAACCGGAACACGCCGGTGTCGAATTTCAGCGGACGTCCGCCGACCACGCCCTCGAACCCCGCATACCCGATGGTCGCATAAATCCAGCCATCGAAGCCATAGCGCAGATTCGACACTCCGGCGTGCGTGTCGTGCATCTTGAACCCCTCGAACAACACGCGCCGCTCGTCGGCACGGTCGTCGCCGTCGGTATCCTTGAGGAATACCATGCGCGGCCCGTCGGTGGCGATGACTCCGCCGTTGGCATGGACCACGGAAGTCGCCAACGACAACCCTTCTGCGAAGACGGTGAAGGTATCCGCCCGTCCATCGCCGTCGGTGTCTTCGCAGATTTTCAGCCGGTCGCGGCCCGGGCCGTCCGTGGACACATTGTTAGGATAATCCAGCGCCTCCACCACCCACAGCCGTCCGCGCTCGTCCCACGCGAGAGCGATGGGACGCACCACGTCCGGCTCCGCGGCGAACAACGACACGGCAAACCCCGCCGGCACCTGCGCGCGTTGCAACGAGGCTTCCGGCGAGAGCGGCTCCTGCACCTTCGGCGCCTGCCGGTCCGTCTGGTAGCGCTCCGGCAGCATCGGCGTGTTATATTCCAGCGCGGGCAGGACGGCCGGCAGAAGGTGATCCCCCGCCGCCCAACGAATGCCACGCTCCAGCAATTCGTGAAATCCCTCCTGCGACCAGCACCGCTCGTCGTGGCCGTGCGCAGTGTAGAAGACACGGCCCTTCCCTTGCGTCCGCGCCCACGTCCACGGCTCGTCCTCGTGGCGTTGCAGCACCGTGAGATCGCCCGTCAGCCGGTGATGCCGATACGTTTCATCCCAGGTCTCGAACGGCGTGTAGCCCTGCATCGTCGGATGCTCCGGCGCCACCACCCGCGCGGTGAAAACTCCTTCGCCATGCCCTTCGATCTGTCCGCCGACCAGTCCGACATATCCGTCCGATTTCTTGAAGCACGCCGAGCCGCAATGCACCGGCACAAAGCCCCCACCCCGCTCGATGAATTCCCGCACCGCGTCGAGTTGCTCCGGCGTGATGGCCTGGTGGTTCGCATAGACGAGCAGCACATCATAACGCGCCAGATTCTCCGCTGTCAGCGCCTCCATCCGTTTCTCGTAAGTCAGATGAATCCCCCGATGTCCGGCGACTTCTTTGAAAAGACGGTAACGCTCCAGTGGATGGTGATACGCGTCGTCGCCAAAGAACAACACCTCCACCGGCCGGCTCACCCGCCCACGCTCTTCCGCGCCGGCCATCAGCCACAGGCCGGGCCAGAGCAGGCACAGCGGCAGCAGCAGCCATCGTCGAGCACGCATGGTTTGGTCAGGGATTGGCATTCCTCCACCTTACCCGGATTTCTTCCCTTGCCACTCCATCGGATGATGCATCATCACCCTCTTGGTTCCGACTTTCCGGTGGCTGACGCCACCGGCTAATGTCCGCCGTCCCTCCGGGACGAACCATGTCGGAGGAGGCCAGCTCCTTGCGGGCGTAAGCCCTGCCTGACAGAGACCTCTAAAAATAATGCACTAATTTTCGCACGAGTCATTCAACGCGTGGAGGTCATCGTGGCGGCCCGCTTGCGGAAGAACTCCAGCCAGCCGCGCATGAGCGCCCCGGCGAGTTCTTTTTCGGCGTATTCCTCGGGGCGCTTGCCCCAATAGAAACCGATCCAGCCGTCGGCTTGGGCGGTGGTGGCGCGGTCGATGAACCGGCCCAGCTCCTCCACGCCGCATTTCAGCGGGAAGATTTCTTCGATAACAATCGGTTTGCCCATATCATGCACGGCCAATGCCTCGAGCGCCCGGTCGAGTTTGCCTGCCTCGGGATAGACATGCACGCTGACGAAATCCAACGGCCCGCCCGCCTCCGGGGAATGAAACACGGGCTTGGCGCCGGGAAAGGTCATGGACCAGGGGATCACGCCCACGGTGAGCAGCGTGGCGCGATCGTGGGCGCGGATGGCCTCGGCCAATTGCTTGATCCATTGCCGCGCCACCTCGCGGGACTCGCGTCCGGCCGGGTCCAATGTGACGCGTTGCACGTAGTGCTTGCCGGCCAATTCCCCGGCCAGCCATTCGGTTTCCCGCTTCGTGCCGCCGGGCGCGAGCGGCTCGTTCATGAGATTGTAGCAAAACACTTCCGGCCGGTCCTTCGCCGTCTCCGCGATCGCCTGCCAGAAGACGGCCTGGGCCTTCCAGCGCGCGGCCTCCTCCAGCCCGTCATACCACGCGGGGATATCCTGGCGGTGGTAGCAGCCGAGGCCGGTGAGATCGAGATACAATCCCGTGCGCCCGGCGAGGTCGAGCAGCCGTTGCAACTGCGCGAGCGAGCGGGCATCGGCCCGGTCCTCCGTGTCCATGAACTTTCCGAACTGCAAATGAAGGCGGACCACGTTGGCGCCGAGATCCTTCATCTCGCGGAAATCCTCTTCGACCGTGGCCCATTCCTCGTGCCAGTAATCTTCGAGCAACCGGCCCGCGTCGTCGCGATCGTAATTGAAGCCCCACGGCGTGAATTTCGTCCCCGTCTTCGCATGAATGAAATGCGAGCCCTCCGGCGACACGGCGATTTTTTCCAACGGCTCCCGGGCGCTCGACAACGTGGCGCTGAGCAGGGCGCACACCAACAGGTAAAAGAAGCGGGGTTTCATGGCGTGAGGGCTCGGACTCTCGCCGGAGGGCGCGCCGTGTGCAAGGCCCGCGTGGCGGGGGCGAATCGCCGGTCTGGAGCGCGGACGGCTTGCCTCCGCTCTGGGGGGTGAGGGGCTTGCCCCTCGCGGCGGGACATCTCAGCGTCCAAGGTTCCAACAGCCTCTTCCTTCTTCTTTTCTTTTATCTCCCTCCCCCCTCACCTCACCGGCAAGCCGGTGAGCCGAAAAGCGGAGGCAAGCCGTCCGCACTCCACATTGAGCGAATCGGGGATTGCCGGAGAGCGCGTTGAGGAGCTCGCGGGCCGTCCGAGGGTTGAGCGGCCGGGGCCGGAGGGGCATGGTGGCCTATCCATGAGGCAAGGTTTTCTGTGCGTGATGCTGGCGGGGATCGCAGGGGGCGCCCCGGCGGCGGAGACGCCCTCGTATCAAAAAGACCTGCTCCCATTGTTGCAGGAATATTGCTGGGATTGTCACGGCGACGGCGCCAAAAAAGGTGGCCTCTCGCTGGACGGCTATCAGACCTCCGACGATCTGCTCAAGGACCGCAAGGTCTGGGAAGGCGTGATGTATCATCTGGAGCAATCGCTGATGCCGCCCGCCAACCGCGATCAGCCGGAGCCGGAAGCGCGCGCGCAGATGGTGAAGTGGATCGATGATGCGGTCTTTCCGGTCGATCCCGCCCATCCCGACCCGGGACGCGTGACCGTCCGTCGCCTCAACAAGACGGAATACAACCACACCACGCGCGACCTGCTGGGCGTGGACCTGCGCTTGGCGGATGCCTTTCCCGACGACGACAGCGGCTACGGGTTCGACAACATCGGCGACGTGCTTTCGATGCCGCCGGTGCTGGTGGAGCGTTATCTGGAGGCCGCCGAGCGTCTGCTCGACGTGGCGGTCGTCTCCCCCGCGGCGACGCCCCAGCGCGAGCGCCTGGAGATGCGGTCATTCTACGTGGAGCCACGCGAGGCCGGCGCCCGACGGGACCAGCGGGTCGAACTCGCCACCGTCGGCGAAGCCAAGACGTGGCATGATTTTCCCATCGAAGCGGACTACACGCTGCGCCTGCGGGCCTGGGCGGACCAAGCCGGAGACGAGCCGGCAAAGTTGATCGTGCTCGTGGATGACCAGGAGGTGCAAACCATCGAAGTCACCGGCACCGCGGAACGGCCGCAGCCGTGCGAAGTCCGCTTCCGCGCCCGCCAAGGCCGCTCCGCGCTCGGGTTCGCCTTTCCCAATGATTTTTGGGACGGCCAGGCGGACCGGAATCTTTACTTCAGCCAGGTGGAACTGGCCGGACCGATCTGGACGAACGAATCACCCGTGCCGGAAACCCATCGCCGCCTCTTCATCCAGGAGCCCGGCACGGAAGGCACCGACGCCGCCACGCGCCAAGTGCTGACCGCCTTCGCCAACCGCGCCTACCGCCGCCCGGCCCGGTCGGAGGAAATCGACAAGCTGGTCGCGCTGGCCCGACGCGTGCAAGCGGGCGGCGCGACGTGGGAGGAGTCGGTGAAGGCCGGCTGCAAGGCCGTGCTGGTCAGCCCGTTTTTCCTCTACCGCATCGAATGGCAACCGGAGCCGGACAACCCGGCGCAAGTGGTCGATCTCGGGGAATTCGCCCTCGCCAGCCGGCTGAGCTATTTCCTGTGGTCGTCGATGCCGGACGACCGGCTGCTCTCGCTCGCCGCCCGCAACGAATTGCGCGCGAACCTCACGGGTGAAATCCGCAGAATGATCGCCGATCCCAAAGCGCGCGCGCTGGCGGAAAATTTCGGCGGGCAATGGCTGGAAATCCGCAACCTCGCCATCGCCCAGCCCAACCGAAGGATTTTCAACCGGTTCAACGACCGCCTGCGCCGGGCGATGCGGGAAGAGACCGAAACCTTCTTCCACCATGTGCTGACGGAAAACCGGCCCGTGCTCGATTTCCTCGGCGCGGACTACACGTTCGCCAACGAGCAACTGGCGGAGTTTTACGGCCTCGAGGGCGTGCAAGGCCAGGAGTTCCGGAAAGTCTCCCTCGACACGCGCCGCCGCGGCATCCTCACCCACGCCAGCGTGCTCACCGTCACCTCCGACACCTCGCGGACTTCGCCGATCAAGCGCGGCAAATGGGTGCTGGACAACCTGCTCGGCACGCCCCCGCCCCCACCCCCGCCGGACGTGCCCTCGCTGGAAAGCGCCAAGGAATTGACCGGCACCCTGCGCCAGCGGCTGGAGCAGCACCGCTCCAACGCCTCGTGCGCCAATTGCCACGCCATGCTGGACCCGCTCGGGTTCGGGCTGGAGAATTTCGACGCCATCGGCGCGTGGCGGGACCGCGACGGCGACGCCCCCATCGATAGCACCGGGCGGCTTTCCTCCGGACAGGAATTCCAAAACGCCGCCGAACTCGCCAACGTGCTCCTCCGCGACAAAGCCGATCAATTCACGCGCACCCTCGCCTCCAAGCTCCTCACCTTCGCCCTCGGCCGCGGCGTGGAGTATTACGACAAGACCGCGCTCAACGAGATCGTCGCCAAGACCAAGGACGGTGATTACGCCTTCCACACGCTCATCCAGGCCGTTTGCGAAAGCGTGCCTTTTCAAAAGCGCCGCGGCAACGCGCTGCATTGAGCCGGCCCGGCAAGGGAGCCCCAATCCCAAATTTGAAATCTGCGCTCCCAAATCCCGAAATACGCTGGACATGGCGGCCCGGCCGCCTTCACAGTGGAAGCCCGATTCCCCCTCCTTCACCCGCTCAAACCACCACACCCACGCTCCACCATGGCCAACATCCAATTTGGTTCCGAAGTCTATACCTGGTTCATGCAAGGCACCGGCAAAGGCTACGACAACAAGCTCGACCACATGATCAAGATCGCCGCGCAGGCGGGCTTCACGGGCATCGAGCCGATGGTGCTCGAAATCTCCGAATCCGCGCTCGGCTGCGGCAAATACTGGCTAGGCGATTTCGCCGACGCCGGCCGGCTGCGGGCCGCCCTTGACGAACACAACGTCAAGCTCGCCGGCCTCGCGCTCGTCTGCGCCTTCGACGGCGACACGCTGCGGCCCGGCGAAGAGGAAGCGGTGGCGTTCACACTCGACCTGCTCCAAAAATTCCCCGGTTCCATGCTCGGCACCGTCACCCTGCCCAGCGGCCGCACCCAGGATCTGCAACGCCGCCGGCTCAACGTCGCCCGCAACATCAACGAAGTCTCCAAACGCGCCGCCGACCTCGGCATCAAGGCCAGCTACCATCCCAACAGCCCGCCCGCTTCCATCGTCCGCACGCAGGAGGATTACGACGTGGTCCTGAGCAGCCTCGACCCCAAGGTCACCGGCTGGACCCCCGACGTCGGCCACATCGCGCGCGGCGGCATGGACGTGATCGCCACGCTCAACAAATGGGCGCACCTCGTGAACCACATCCACTACAAGGATTTCTCCGGCAACGGCCCCGAGCCGTGGGCGCAGATGGGCGCCGGCAAGCTGGACTTCCACAAGATCACCGAATGGCTCGTCCTGCGGAACTACGAAGGCTGGATCATCTGCGAAGACGAAGCCCACATCGCCGTGGAAGATCCCGACGGCGTGACCTTGCAGAACGGCCAATGGTGCAAGGACAATCTGCATCCGCTGGTGGCGTAGCCCGGGAAGGCCGGCCTCCCGGCTTGCGGCGTTGGCTTCCAACCCATGGACGGTAATCCTGGCCTCTGGCCGGTCACTTGACACACTGTGCGCGGCCTGTCTCGATCACGACAAGCCGATGCCATCGGAGCCGCTCGTGCCGACGCCTCGTCACGCATCGGCTTTCGCCAGAGTTCTGCTCACACCGTCCCCGGCTGGGAGGAAGGCCACGCTTTCTTCATGTAGGATTTCTTCAAAGAACCCGCCACCGAGGAGGCGGTCGCCTTCGTAAAAGGCGCAGACTTGGCCCGGGGTAAGCGCGCGCTGCGGCTCGTCCCAAGTGATGAGGACGCGGCCGTCGGCGAGCGGCTCCAGGTGGGCGTCGGCGCCGATATGGCGGTAGCGGGGCTGGGCTTGGAGCGGACGCGGCTCGTGCCAGAAGACGCCGCCGACATGGTGCAGGCCACCGATGAGGGCGCGGCGGGCGTGGAGTAGCGGGGTGTCGGGCCGTTCGAGGGCGACGACGAGTTGGTTGGCTTCGGGGCGTTTGGCGACGACGACGTAGGCTTCCTTGTAGAATGGCGAGGCGACACCCAGGCCTTTGCGCTGGCCGAAGGTATAGAGATGCAAGCCACGGTGCGTGCCGAGCACCTTGCCGGTGAGATCGACGATGTCGCCGGGACGGTCCTCGATGAAGGCGCGCAGGAAGTCGCTCATCTTGACATCGCCGATGAAGCAGATGCCCTGGCTGTCTTTTTTCGCGGCGGTGGGCAGGCCGAAGCGTTTCGCTTCGTCGCGGACCTGTGCTTTCAACAAGGCGCCGAGAGGGAAGTGCGCGGGCTGGATTTGCTCCTGACGCAAGAGGGCGAGGAAATAGCTCTGGTCTTTGTTGGGATCGGCACCTCGCCACAGCTCGGACGGTCCGTCCGCGGGATGGACGACACGGGCGTAATGGCCGGTGGCGATGCCGTCGAAGCCCTGGCCCCTGGCATAGTCGAGGAAGACGCCGAACTTCATCTCACGGTTGCACATCACGTCGGGGTTGGGCGTGACGCCATCAGTGTAGCCGGCCAGCAGGTAGCGGACGACGCGCTCGCGGTAGTCGTCCATGAGATTGAGCACGCGGAATTCGATGCCGAGGGTGTCGGCGACGGCCTGGGCGTCCTCGATGTCCTGCTGCCACGGGCACTCGCCGGCGATGCCTTCCTCGTTGAGCCAATTGCGCATGTAAGCGCCGACCACGTCGTGGCCTTGCTCCAGCAGCAGCGCGGCGGCGACGCTGGAATCGACGCCGCCGGAAAGCGCGGTGAGAAGTCGGGCCATGAGCGTGGGTGAGAAAGAAGACGGGCGGAAGATAGCTCAGGAAAAGGCCTTTGCCCACTCCGCTTCCTTGAAGCCGAGCAGGAAGATCCCTCGGGCGGGATCGAGCGCGAACGGACGTTTGACCAACATGCCATTGCCGCGCAGGAGCGCGAAGGCTTCCCCTTGGCTCAGGTCTGGCAGTTTGTCCTTGAGGCCGAGGTCGCGGTAATCCAGCCCGGAGGTATTGAAGAGCGCGCGGAGCCGGCCTTCCTTCGCGGCCAGCATGGCGTCGAGATCGGCGATGGAGGGCGGGGTGTCGCGGATGGCGATTTCCTCAAAGGGAATCGCCCGGTCGCGCAGCCATTTGAGGGCATCGCGACAGGTCGAGCATTTTTGATAGACGTAGAGTTTGAGCATAGAAAAAGGATGAAATATGAAAATACAAACTTGGAGCCGGCGATTGTCTTTGAGGTGGTCGATCCTTGTGGGCTGACCTCCCTTTTTCAACTTAATCTCTCATTATCCCATTATCTTACTATCTCACTCCTCCGGCCCCTCCACCGTCTCCCCCGTTTCAGGAATGCGGTCCGCTTCGGGGATATCGAGCTTCTCTTCCAGGGTTTTGAGGGACTTGAGGAGGGTAATGCTGCGGCCGGCGGGGGCGGGCAGGCCGCCACCGGCAGGGAGGCGCTCGTAGATTTCCATCAACGTCTGGTAAATTTCCCGGTTGGTGGCGGGATCGTCGCCGATGCGGCGGGCGAGATCGAAAGTGAGCAGGAGCGTTTCAATGGTGCGCACGAGGTTGCGGGGATCGGCCGCGAGTTGGCGCACCAGCGCTTCCGTTTCCGCCTCGTGGCCGGGGGCCATTGACAGCGCATAGGCCACGCTGCGGGCGCAATACGGCATGGCGCCGGGAAGGTGGGAGGCTCGCCGCCAGGCTTCGGCTTCCTTCAGCGGCTCGCGGGGCCGGATTTTCTGCCAATACAGCCGCGCCTCCATTTCATAGACCTTGGGATCGTTCGGAAGATACCGCTGGCTTTCCTTGACCATCTGCAGCCCTTTTTCGATGTAAGACTGCGCGCGGATTTCACTGATGCCGCGCCGCTCGGGATCCGACATGCGGAAATAACTCGCTGCGTTGTAGGCCATCATCCACTGGCCGCGCTCCCAATAGTAAAATGCTTGCGGCTGGAGACGCTGGCAGAAGCGGTAATCCTTTTCCACCTGGGCGTAATTCGGCGGCTCCTGCTCCCAGCCATTGTAGGCCCAGAGGTCCCAGATGCAGGCGGCGAGCGAGCGCAGCCCGCCCAGCACGGCAAAGATCGAGGCCTGGGTGATCTGTTCGCCGAGCTTGAGATCCAGGCCCGCATCGTCCCGCAATCCGGCGGCGCGCCGGCTTTGGTCGAGCCGGTGCTCCACGGGCAGCCGCGCCGCGCCGAAGAGCAGCACCGCCCCGGCGGCCAGGATCAATTTGAGCGGACGGGTCATGAGTCGTAGCGGGAGCCTCCGGCCCACCGCGGAACACATTCAAAACAGAAGGAGGGCGCATTGCAACCGACCACTTGTTTCGCCGGGAGGAAATATTCATGTTGAGGCCCCCCATAGACGGTGCTGCCAAGCGGCGGTGGCGATTTGGTGTGGAGGCTTGCCTCCGCTTTTTCGGCTCACCGGCTTGCCGGTGAGGTGGGTCTTTTTCAAGGGTCTCTCCCCGCCTCGCCGCTCCCCGCCCCAAGGGGCAAGCCCCTCTCCATCCCAGAGCGGAGGCAAGCCGTCCGCACTCCAGAGCGGGCGCTTTTTCTCCTGTCTTTCCGCACCTTTTGGGCTACGGGTCGGTTCCACTCCCTCCTCATCCGACACCCCATGAGACGACCGCTCTTGATGTTGCTCGCCGCCGTGTTCGCCGCGCCCGTGGCGCCGGCACAGGAAAAGGCATCCCCCACCCTCGGCGCTTACGCCCATCCGGGCGAATTTTGGAAAACCGGCGCGCGGCTGGACGACTACGGCGTAAACGCCGTTTTCATCCGCAGCCTCGAATTGGATGAAGCCACCGTCGAACGCGCCCGCGCCGAAGGCTGCAAGGTGTATGCGGAATTCGCCACGCTGAACGGCCGCTACGGCGATTACGTGCAGCAACATCCCGACGCGCATCCCATCGACGACTCCGGCCGCCCCGCGCCGCCCGCCACGTGGTTCATGGGCGTGTGCCCGACGCATGACGGGTTCCGCCAGTTCCGCATGGACGCCTTGCGCAAGCTGCTCACCCGCTTCGAGCTGGACGGCATCTGGATGGACTACACCCATTGGCACGCGCAATTCGAGGATCCCTATCCCTTGCTGCTCAAGACGTGCTTCAGCGACTCCTGCCTGCGCGCCTTTGAGGCGTGGGCGAAGCTCACCGTGGCGGGCGACACCCCGGCGCACAAGGCGCGCTGGATCTTCCATCACGCCGCCAAGCCGTGGGAAGACTGGCGCGTGCATGTCATCGTCGAGTGGGCGAAGGAAATCCGCGCCATCACCAAAGCCATCCGGCCGCAGGCGCTCATCGGCATCTACCACACCGCGTGGAAGGACGAGGATCTCAGCGGCGTGCGGCGGCGCTGCCTCGGCCTCGATTTCGACGCCCTGGCCCCGCACGTCGATATCTTCTCGCCGATGATTTACCACGGCCGCTCCGGCAAGCCGCTGGATTACGTGAAAGAATTCGTCGATTACCTTGGTGCGAAGCCCTGGATAAAAACCGCGCCCGGCGCTTACCCCCAAATCTGGCCCATCGTGCAAGCCCACGACGACCCGCGCGTGACGCCCGCCGAATTCGAATCCGTCCTCACCCAAGGCCTCGGCGGACGCAGCACCGGCGTGATGATGTATACCATCGGCAGCGTGGCGCAGAACGCGGAGAAAATGGCCGTCATGAAACGCGTTTACCAGGCGCACGCGAAGTGACAGCCGCGACCTTGTTTCCCACACCGAGATCCAAAGACACCATCACACATGAAAACGAAATTGCTCCCGATCCGCACGGCCTGGCCGTGG
>CAZQUC010000067.1:5207-14034 GCA_964596095.1 uncultured Enterobacteriaceae bacterium | reverse complement strand
GGCAGCGACCAGCGCACCCAGATGAAGAAGATCAGGAAGGCGATGACTTTGGAGAAGAAGACGCCGGCGTGGAGGAAGCCCAGCCACCAGGATTTCTCGGGCAGGTAGTTATCCAACCCGAACGGCAGCGACCAGCCGCCGAGGAAGAGCGTCACCGTGATGCCGGAGCCGACGATCATGGCCGCGTATTCGCCCATGAAGAACAGGGCGAACTTCATGGACGAATACTCGGTATGATAACCGCCTACCAGTTCGGTCTCGCACTCAGGGAGATCGAACGGTAGGCGGTTGGTCTCAGCGAACATGGAAATGACAAAAGTCACGAAGGCGAGGCCGAGGGGGAGCAGGAGGAGCCAGCGCCGCCAGTCGAAATCCTGGCCGAAGGCAAAGGGCAGCAGGTTCCAGCCGTGCGTGGATTGCTGCTGGGTGATCTGGACGAGATTCAACTCGCCCATCACGAGTAACACCGGCACCAGCGAGAGGCCGAGGGCGATTTCGTAGGAAATCATCTGGCTGGTGGAGCGCACGCCGCCGAAAAACGGGTATTTGGAATTCGACGCCCAGCCGGCCAGCACGATGCCATAAACCCCCAACGAGGCGATGGCGAAGACAAACAACGGGCCGACGTTGAGATTGGCGATGACCAGCGGAATGGTCTTTTCCCCCCCGTCCCACGGAATGGTGATGTTACTGCCGAAGGGCAGCACCGCGCAGGTCAGCAGCGCGGGCACGATGGCCAGGGTCGGCGCGAGCCAGAAATAGAATTTTTTAACATGGGCGGGCGTGAATTCCTCTTTGAGGAAAAACTTCAAGCCATCCGCCAGCGGCTGGAACAAGCCGAGGAATTTGAAATCTTTCTTGGCGCCGAACAAGGTCAGCGGCAACCCGACGCGGTTGGGGCCGACGCGATCTTGGATGATGGCGCTGACCCGCCGCTCCGCATAGACGGTATAAGACACCAACCCCAAAATCGTCACGAAACAAAGTCCGACGATTTTGATGAGCGTGGTGGTGAATTCGAACCAGTCCATGGGTTTCAGTATTCAGTGGGGGAACGCGGAAGAGCGACGCGGGAGCGTTTTGGAGTGCGGAGGCTTGCCTCCGCTTTGACATGCACCGGCATGACGGTGCGTGAGTTTGGCCGCGCCGAGGGTGTAGGCGGGTGTTTCAGCCCGGCTCAGGCTGAAAACTGAAGGCTGAAAACTGAAAACTTCATTTATCATCCGACGATAATGCCTTTGGCTTTGCGCTCGGCTTCGCGTTCGAGCAGGGGGATGCGTTCGGTGGTTTCGAGGACGGGGAGGCCGAGGTCGCCGATTTTGGCGAGGGTGAGGCCGGCGAAGAGCGGGACTTCCGCAGCTAGGGCTTTGAAAACATCCTCCACCAGATAGAGGCCGTTGGAGCCGGTGATGGCTTGGGTGAAGTCGCGCAGGGCTTCCCAGTCGTCCTTGGCTTGGCCGGGCGGTTCGGTAGCTTTGTTGAGCCGTTGGAGGCGGCCGGTGACGTTGATCATCGAGCCGCGTTTTTCCGTCCAGGCGGCGGTGGGCAGCACCACATGGGCTAACTCGGCCATGGGATTGGTGGTGACATGCGCGGCGACGAGCAGGTCGAGCTTGGATAACTCTTCCTTGGTGAACCCGGCTTTGGCGAGCAGGTTTTCGCGCCAGACGATGAGCGCCTTGATTTCCCCGGAGGCGACTTTTTCCCGGATGGCCGCCAGCTTCGAGCCGGGCTCGGTGAGTTCGAGCACGGTTTTCGCGCCGTTGGTGTTGGGGTTCTTGTCGGTGGGGGAGAGGTAGTTATCGCCGGGGCCGGTGCGAGGCACGATGTCGATCCATGCGGTCTTGAGCGCGCGACCGAGCTTGCGCAGCATGAACAACTCCTCATTGGTCATGCGGCCGGAGCCGATGAGGGCGATCTGGCTGGGGTCGAGCTGCTGGAGGGCGAGCGCGGCGGTGTGGGTGGCGTCGGCCCACGAGGTGACTTGGTGAAACTTGTCGCGTTTGACCAAGGGATCGAGCAGGCGGCGGTCGCTGTTGACCCAGTGGAAATTGAGCCGTCCGGCGTCGCACATCCAGGTCGAATTGACATGGTCGTTCTGGCGCGGCGTCTGGCGGTGGATGACGCCTTCGCGCGAACCGATGATGGTATTGCACCCACGGCCGCAATCGGTGCAGAACGACTTGGTTTCCTTGAGGAACCAGACGCGCATCTGGAAGCGGAAGTCCTTGCTGGTCAAGGCGCCGACCGGACAAATATCGACGGTGTTGAGCGAGTAATTGTGATCCAGCCGCTGGCCCGGATGGGTGGTCAGCACGGTGTAGCTGCCGCGCTCGGTGAAGCCGAGCACGTCCTCATCGGCGATCTCGCTGCTGAAGCGGATGCACCGGCTGCACATGATGCACCGCTCGTCGTCGAGCATGATGCGGGCGCCGATGTCCTGGCGCTTGGGTTTGGTGACCTTGACGTCCTGGAAGCGCGACTGGCCGCGTCCGAAATCCACCGAAAACTCCTGCAACCGGCACTCGCCCGCCTGGTCGCAGATCGGACAATCGAGCGGGTGATTGATGAGCAGGAACTCCATCACGCCCTTGCGGCATTCCTCGACCAGCTTGGACTGGGTGCGGATGCCCATGCCCTCGGCGACGGTATTGGCGCAGGAAATCGCCGGGCGGGGCATCCACCCGATTTTGGCGAAACCGTGCTCGTCTTTCTCCACCTCGGTCTGGCCGGGCGCGGGGCGGGCGGGCATGCCCATTTCCACCAGGCACATGCGGCAATTGCCGGGCGAGGAGAGCTTCGGGTGGTAGCAATAATGCGGCACCACTTTGCCGGCGTCTTCGAGCGCCTTGATCATGCGCGTCCCTTTCGGGAACTTCATCCACACGCCATCCACCTGCACGTTGACCATCTCAACGGGCGGCGGCGCGGCAGGGGCGGACGCGGTGGCGGCGGTGTCACTCATGGGCGAGAACGGGCGGCAAAGCCCCGGTTTCACCGACTATGTCGGGATCGCCAACCACCGGCAAGCGCCTTTTGTGAAAAATTTCACAAGCGAGGAGGTGAAGCGGGAAGTCGAGGTGTTTGAACAATTTTGTGAAGACTCTCTCCATCTGTTCAAGGAAATCATTCATAAGCTCATTCGCTTGTAAAAAAATGTTCTTCACAAGAATCGTCTTGCTTCGTCGTTTCGTTTCCGGGTAAAACGGCGGCCTCAAACCACCACCATGAAAACCCCGTTGTATCTCGCCGCCGCCTTCTGCCTCTTGTTTCAGATTCCCGTTCGGGCCGAGTTCGTCATTTTATGGGAACTCGGAGCGGACGACAATAACCAGGCCGATTTCAGCCAGGAGAGCGGCATCAACGAGCCGCCGGGTCAGGTGTCGCTGCCGGATGAGGTGCCGGAAGGTTCCGAAAACGACGGGGCGTTCATCCTGTCGAGCAAGGACGATGATTATTACTTCGCCGGGACGTATCCGGACCCGATCGGTGAAGTGGAGCAGGACGAGCCGTGGAAGGCCTTCGAGCGCGCGGTGACGACGTGGGATATGAATAGCCGCATTCATTTCATCCTGAATGCCGAGCAGGTGGTTCCGACCAATCGGTTGCGCTTCACTATCGATACCTTCTGGCCCGGTGCCGTGTCGGGGCCGAGCGTGCATGATCTGCAGATATTGATGAATGGCGTGGAGATCCGCCATCAGATCGGCATTGCGGCTGACATGCTCATCGAAATCACCGTGAGCGCCGGCGCGGTCGAGGCCGTGGAAGGCGAGAACATCTTGGAAATCGTGCGCACCGGCGGCTCCGCCGACTCGTGGATCCAGTTCGATTATCTGCGGGCCGAGGTGGACACCGATGTCTGCCCCAACCCGGTGTGCGATTTCTCGGCCTCCGCGACCACGGTAGATCCGGGGCAAGAGGTCACTTTGAGCTGGATTGCGTCGCCGGAATCCACGCTGGTGCTGAACCCCGGCGCGGTGAATCTCAACCAGCATGGTGCGAACGGCTTGGGCTCGCTCAAGCTCGCTCCCGACGGCACCACGACCTATATTCTGAGCGCGACCAAGGATGGGGTCACGGAAAACCGGGAAATCACCATCACCGTGCCGGTCATCCTGAGCTTCCAGAGCAACCGCGTCAGCCTGTCCGCGAACGAGGCGGCCACTCTTTTTTGGCGGGTCGATCCCTCGGCCACCGTGACGATCGACCAGGGGATCGGGGCGGTGAATGGCGAAACCGATGAGTTCGGCCGCGGGTATCGGCACGTCACCCCAGGGAACCAGAGCCGGACCTATACCTTGACTGCCGTCAAAGGATCCCGCACCGAGTCCGCGACGGTCGAGTTGTCCTATGCGGAGGAGTTCGCCGTTTTGTGGCAATTGGGCCTTGATGATAACAGCCAGGCGGATTTCGTCCAGGAAGTCGGCGCCGTGCCCGCGCCGGGCAGCCCGCTGTATCTTGACAATGATTATTATTTCCCGGGGTTTTACGACGAGTTGTTCGAGGACCCGATTGTCTATGCGGCGGAAAATCCCGCGACCAATTTCGGGCGCGCCGTCACCAGCATCGCCACGTCGTCCCGCATTCATTTTCATGTGACCGAGCCCGCGCCGCCGCCCGCCAGCCGTTTGCGCGTGTCGGTCGATCTCATCTGGGGCGGCTGGTGGAATGTCCCTGCCCAGACCGACGGCACCGACTTCGGTGTCCACGACATCGAGATCTTTGTGAACGGGAACTCCGTTTGGGCGGAAAGCGAGATCACCGCCGATCGGCTGCTTCAGGCGGAATTCACCGCGGGAGAGGTGAGCCTTATCGCCGGGGAGAACATCGTGGAAATCCTCCGCACCGGTGGCGACTCCGGCGGCGATCCGAGCAATATTTCCTGGATTCAATTCGACTACCTGCTGGTCGAGATCGACACGCGCACGGCCACTCCTCCCGCGGCGGCGCCGGTGGTGACCGCTGTCAGCCGCGAGGCGGCCACCGGGGCGCTCACCTTGACGTGGACCTCACAGGCCGGGCAGGCTTTCCGGGTGGAGGCATCCACCGACCTGGCCGCGTGGCCCGCGCCGCCGTTGGTCACCGGCCATCCCGCCACCGGCACGAGCACCAGCTTCACCCACCAGCCGGCGGAGGGGGTGACCACGCTGTTCTACCGCGTGGTCCGCGAGTAGGAGGCGCCGGGGCGTGGGAAAACGGCGGGCCGGGAAAATTCCGGCAACCGCCGGGTGAGGAAACGTCGGATTAACGAGTGACGGCCGTCTCCGGCCCGCCTGCCGCAGGAGGAGGAGGCGTGCTTGACCGCTCTCTCCCGGTCGCAACACTTGCGCGGCTGGGTTGGTGGACTCGTTCCGGCTTTTTCCGCACTTTCTCATGAAATCACTCCCTCATCACTGGCTGGCCGCCCTCGTGGGTGGAAGTTTCCTCGCGAGCGCGGCCCTCGGGCGGGCCGAGGCGCCGGCGGAGGATGTGTTCGCGGACGCGACCCTCTTGCCGCAGCAAGTGACCGCCCATCCCATTCCCACGGCGCATTCCACCCTGGAACCCGGCGAACCGCCCGTGACGCAGCCTTGGCAGGGCAGCGTGTGGCGTCGCTGGACGGCTCCGTCGGCGGGGTTCTGGCTGCTGAAATCCGAGGGCGGAGTGGCCGGAGCGGGCGTGGATGTGTGGCGCGGCTCGACGTTGGCGGGGTTGGTTTCCGCGGTCGAGGCCAGCGCGGAGGGCGATCCGCCGGGCGGCGGCGATCCGCTGCCCTCGGTCCGGGTCGTGGTGCGGGCGGCGGCGGGGGAGACGCTGCGCGTGCGGGTGCTCACATCGGACGACCTGCCCGCGTCCTTGACCATCAAACCCGCCACGCCGGGCGATATGTTCGACCAGCCGGTGGATCTCGGCGCGGCGGAAAGCGCCAGCCACACGCGGGACTTGGCGGATGTGGTGACCGCGGAGCGCGGCGAGGGGCCGTTTTACACCGGCTCGCAATGGCTGATGTGGACGTGCCCGACGGAGGGCATTTACGAAGTCGAAGCGAGCGCGCCGCATCCGCCGTTGGCCACGGGAGCCATTTCCGGGCTGGAACCCGTCGTCGTCGTGTATCAGGGCGAGTTTCTTGCGACGTTAACGAATGTGCCGGCGATCCCGCTCGGGATCGTGAGCCAGCCCCGACGCTTCCGGGCGCGGGCGGGGGAACGGTTCGTCATGCGCGCCGGGATCACGCCGTTTCAGGGAATCATCGTCCCCGCGGACGCTGGCAATGAAGGGGACTCGTGGGGGTGGACGACGCTTGGCTTCGGCCCCACATCGATTTCCGTTTCGGTGCGCCTGATCGGCGCGGCTCCCGCGCATGACGATTTCGCCGCCGCCCACGACTTGGGGAGCGCGCTCGATCAACTCGTCACCGGCAACAACACCGGAGCCACCGATGAGCCTGGCGAGCCGCGCGGGACTTACGAGGCGGGCGATTCCGTGTGGCATCGATGGACAGCGCCGGCGGCGGGACGTTACGAATATCTCGGCGGCAGTTCGGCCTACCTGACGCCGAAGATTTACCGCGGAGCGACCCTCAACGCGCTCACCTTGATCGCCGCCGGATCGAACGGCTATGGCACGGAGCCTTCGGGGCACGCGCGCTTGCGATTCGAGGCTGCGGTGGATGAAGTGTTCCATATCCGGCTCACCGGCAATGGCTACGGACGCCAAGGGGCCTATTCCTTCCGCCTTCGCCAACTGCATCCGCCGGCCAATGATTTGCTTGCCCATGCCATCACGCTGGAGGGGGCGTTGCCGTTGGCGGCGAGCGGCGACACCACCGATGCCGGGGTGGAAGCGCCACTGGAATACCGGCCGGGCGCTTACAATGACCTGGATGCCTGGTCTTCTGTGTGGTGGAAGTGGACCGCGCCGGAAAGCGGCTGGTTCGAGCTGCGCGGCAATGCCAGCCTGGGCATCTTGGAAAACGGGAGCCGCTATAGCCGCACCTTGGCTGCCAACGACGGATTCTTCCGTTTTCAGGCCATCGCCGGACGCGTTTATCATTTTCGTCTGGCTCATCATCAGGAGGTCGAGGGCCCGGTCTCGCTGACGCTCGGCCGGTTGACCGGCCTGGAGCACACCACGCCGGAGACGGCCTGGGACGCGGGAACTTCGTCGCGGTTTTCCAGCCCGACGCTTCACGTGGCGGCCGGCACTCATCACACACCGACCTGGAGCCGTTTTGGTGCGTTATGGAGCCGCTGGACGCCGTCCGCCAGCGGTTGGATGAGTGTGGATACCACCGGTTCGGAAGGAGCCGTGAGGCTGGCGGCTTATGACGGGGAGGATTTGATCCAGCCGCTCGTCTCTTCCGAGGCGCTCAATTCCAACGCGATCTGGATTGGGATCGACGAGCGCGCCGCGGCGTGGATGGACCCGCTGTCGGACGCGCTCCCTCGCCGGGATGTCTCGCAAACGCCGGAGGCCCAGCGGGTGTTGTTGCACGTCACCGCCGGCCGGACGTATTATTTCCAAGCCGTGCCCGACGGCCGGGTGGAGCGTCCGCTGGTGCGCCTCCAGGCTCGTCCCGCCGGGCCGCCTCCCTCGCTCCAGGCCACACGCGTTCATTTGCGGCAGGCCCGCGACGCTTTCTGGCTGGAGGTCAATCTCGCGCTGGCCGCCCCCAATGGCTTCGTCGAAGGCGTGATCTCGTCCGCAAACCGCTTCCACGATGTCCACCGCGTGGGCGGTGATGTTTTCGCCGGCGAGTATCGTGTGGTGGCGCCCATCTTGCCGCCCGAGGCGCCGATTGTTTACCAACCTCGCATCCAGGTTTGGGATGCCGCGGGCGGCACGATGTCCGTTTTGTTGGAACCGTTGGAAATCGCGCCGTTGCCGGACCAACCGGCCGAGCCCGACCGGCGGCCGCCGCAACTGGATGGCGTTCTCCCCGCATCCTCCCATGTGGTCTTGGACGGCCGGGATGTGACGGTCACCTGGCAATTGGGCATCAGCGACGCGGGCGGCAGCGGCTTTGCGGAAGGGGAAATTTACCTGCCGTCCAGCTCTCCCGGTGCGCCGCCGCTCCAGGTCGTGCGCTTCGGTCCCGCGCAACGAGTGCGCGGCGATGGCGCTCTCGGCGTATATGAGGTCACGCTCGCCATTCCCGCCGCCACGCCGGAGGGAACCCAGGCACGTTGTCTGTTGCGGGATGCGGCGGGCAATGCGGCCGGGCGGTGGAGCGACACGTATTCATCCGTCATCACGTGGCCGAGGGAAAGGTGGGTGGTGCCGTGGCAGGCGGATGCCACGGTGGTTCCAGCCGGGTTTGTCACCCCGATCTTCGACCCCGTGCTCGTCCTCCCGCTGACCATCGAACAACGCCGGCCGCCGGATCTCGAGCCGCCTGTGATCCACGAGGCGGTGGTGGAATATCGGCCCGACGTCGGAACGCACGGCGAGGTGCGTCTGCACGGCCGTCTGACCGACACCGGCAGCGGTCTTGCCGAGGGACGGATCACGCTGGTGGACGAGCACGGCCTCATCGCCAGCCGTCCCGCGTTTTCCGCGGCCGCCACGCGCGTCAGCGGCACGGCGGCGGATGGCCTTTACGATATCCGCTTTCCCGTGCCGGCGCATGGCTTCGGCGGGCCGCATTGGGTGACGTGGGAAGTCCGGGATGGCGCGGGCCATCTGGCGGCGCGTTCCCGTCTCGGCCCGGTCGTTTTGCCCGACCGCACCACCGGCGACCAGCGCCGCCCACGGCTCGCGCGGTTCCAGGTCAGCCCGGCGGCGGTCGATCTTCTCGCCGGGCCGGCCACGGTCCAGTTCGGCCTCGCGGTCAACGACGACCGCC
>CAZQUC010000067.1:0-5197 GCA_964596095.1 uncultured Enterobacteriaceae bacterium | reverse complement strand
GGCCGGGGCGGTCGTCGTTGACCGCGAGGCCTCACCGCGCGCGCTTTCGTGTTCGACAGCCACGGACGCGAACTCGCCGCCGGCGACTTTCTCTGCCTCGCGACCGCGATGGAATGCGAAATCAACCTTTCCCTGCCGCAGGTTTCCACCACCGGCCCCTCCGCCGAGGCGCGGGTGGTCGTGGAACTCACCGACGCCGCCGGACGCACGGAAACCTACGGCGTCCCCGGTGGCGCCGCGTGGCCCGATGCCGCCGCGGCCACGTTGCGCCTCGCGTCCGCCGTGCCCGATGCCTTCACCCGTTGGGCCGCCACTTGGCCGGGCCTGGCCGGACTCGCCGCCGATGCCGTGCGCGACACCGACGGCGATGCCCTGCCGGATGTGCTGGAATTCGCGCTCGGCACCGACCCCACCCGGCCGGCGGCGGGAGATCCGTTCGCGGGCCGGATTCCCACCTTCTCTTTCTCCGGTTCCACGCCGTTGGTGGTTCCGGGAGTTGCGCCCTCCCGGATCGCGACGTGGCACTTTTATCCCGCCCCGTGGTTCACCCACGCCACCGACCGCTATCTCGTGGATGATTGGGAACTCTTCGTCGAGCATACCGCGGATCTCTCCACCTGGGATTTCCTCCCTGTTCCCGCGCGTGACACCACGCCCGGCATCATCTTCGCCAACCATCACGCCGACTCGGTGACCCTTCACCGGTTCCCGTCGGCCACAGACTCCTCCCGCTGGTATCGTGCGAACCTCCGCCGCACGGTCCCCTGACACAATCGAAGATGAACTCCACGACGGGAAACGCCGGCCTCCCGGCTGGAGGGAAGTTGGGAAGGCCTACAACTCCCTGTTTGCACAAGGTGGCGGCGGCGTGCTAAGTCGCCCGCTCCATGAAACGTCATCTGCTTGTCCGAACCCTGTGGTCTGGAGCCGCCGCATCCGCGTTGATGCTGGCGGGATGCGGCGCGCTCAAGCCCAAGGATGGCGCGCCCTCCGCCACCGACGCGGAGACCGCCGAGAAGAAAACCGAAGCGGCGGCCGACGGGGAGAAAAAAACCGAGCCATCGGCGGACGCGGAAAAGAAGGACGAGGAGAAGAAGAAAGACGAACCGGCGGCGGAAGCGCCTCCGACTCCGGGAGAACTGCATGCGGCCGCGTTGGCCGCCGAGGAATTCAAAGGCGTGTCCAAAGCGGAGGCGGAATTCATGCTGGCCAACCGCGCGCTGGCGGCCGCGGCCAAGGACAAAGCCACCTTCGCCGGCCGGGAAGGCCTCGTGTTCCGAGCGGAGGACGCGCGCGAACTCGGCGCCAACCGCACGGCCAATTCGGGCCGCCACAAGTCCATCGTGGCGACGTTGTCCGCCTACGCCAAGCGCTTGCGGGAAGCGGGCATCGAATTCGTGCTCGCGCCCGTGCCGCCCAAACCGGTGGTCTATCCCGACTATCTCGGCGGCGATATCAAACTCCGGAACCGCCGTTATGACAGTTACCTGCGCGGCTTGTATGCCGAGCTGGAAAAGACAGGCGTCCGCGTGGTCGATGACACCCGCGGCCTGGGCTCCGGGCGTTTCGGCAAACAAGGCGGCACTTACCCGCGCGCCGGCGGCGAGCTTTCCCCGGTCGGCGTGAAGGAACTGGCCGAGGCCATCCATAAAAGCGTGCGCCGCACCGACGCGGTCAAACAGATCACGCGCGACGAGGCTCTCGCCGGCGCGCCGGTCGCGCTCACGGTGGCGGGCGAATCGTTTGCGGCCGTGAAAGTGGGACGGCAGGAAGAAGGGAAATTTTCGCCGGTGAAGCCGGGCCGCGAAGGCGCGGTGGTGGTGGTGGTCGGCGACGCCCACGCGCTGGCTTACGCGAAGGACCAGGCGAGCCTGGCCGATCACCTGGCGCTGGCCTTCGGCACGGCGGCCGAAACGCGCGGCGAAAAAACGCTCGGCTGGAAAAGCGCCCCCGGCCGGTTCAGCCCCGGCAAAAAAACCGCCGCCACCAAGGTCGTGGTGTGGGCGTTTTCCGCCACGGATTTCCTCAAGGATCCCTCCGCGCCCAAACCGGCCGCGCCACGCCGTCCCGCGACCCGCTCGGCGTCCTCATCCGCCTCCCCGTCCGGGTCGCCTTCCATCCCCACGTCGGGTGGCGCGTTGCGTTTGCGCGACACTCCCGATCTCGAAGTCCGTTCGGAATAACGGTCGTTCCGCGTCATTCCCCGGAAAAAAACGACCGCCGGACGCGCACTCACGCGCCCGGCGGCGTCAACCTCAACACATCAGTGAACAGATCCACCGCTGGGCGATGGCGGGGGGGAAACCTCGTCATCCGACAGCAAGCGGACTCTGTAGAAGCGTATTACGTCCGGGCGGTTGTTTATGTTTCAAAAACCTGCCGGTGAGGGGCGACTTTTTCGCCCTTTTGGTGCGACGGTTCCCGTCACTTTGGAGGCGGGCGTCGCGGGAGCGGCGGGAGGGAAAAAGACGTTTGAGAGTTTTTTCCGCGCTCGATCCAAAGCGGGACGCAGCCCCACACCAAAGAGCGTCGTCGCCTGTTCCGTGCTCACCGCCCGCGGGCCTTCAGCAACGCCTGCACTTCCGTCAGGCGCGCGTCGAGATGAGCGCGGACGTGTTTGACGGCCGAGAGGCGGTCCACGAGTTCGGCGCGCAGGGCTTGTTCGGCTTCGGGGGTGAGATGGCTCGGGGTCATGACGGGCGCTTCCTGGCCGCGACGATAGAGGGCGGCGGCTTCCTGCAAGCCGGCGAGGCGGGTCTCTTGGCGGGTGACGGCGGCGGCCAAGCGCGCGGCGGCTCCGGTGACGTTCGGAGTCTCGGGAGTTTCGGAAGATTCGACCAACTGGTGTTCGAGCAGTTTGAGGAGAATTTCCCGCTCCACTGTGAAAAACCCTTGATCGCAGAAATGCCGGAGCGCGACGAGTTCCTCAAGATCGAGCTGCCACGGGTCGTAGTCGAGGAATTCGTCCACCGCATAATCACGGTAGAAGGCCTGCGCGGCGAGAAACTGCTTTTCGAGTTGAGTGGAGATGATGTCGGTTTCCCGCAGGCGGTTCAACCAATCGAAGCTTTCCGGTTTTAAGGTTCTTGTCGGAGGTTTCTTTGTGGAACTCGGCGCGGCGGGCGCGGGGTCGGAAGGAGAGGAGCGCAGGCTCATGCCGCCGATGCCGAGGAGAATGATGAGGGAGAAAATAAAGAACTGGGTGGGAAATTCCCATTGGGCGAACCACGCCCAGCCGACCGGATCGTGAGTCGAGGCGTTCGCGGAGCGAGATGGCACGACCGGTCTGGCGGTAACGGCGATCGGAGACGCCGGAGGCTCAGGGAGCAAGGGAAGCCGAGCGGAGGAGTTCGAGAGAGAGGATTTATCGTCAAACCCTGAATCGATTGGCTGGCTGCGAAGGCGCTCCAGTTCATTGAATTGATCGACCAGGGCGAAGGCGGCGGCTTCTTCCCGGGCTTCCGCGGAGGCCGGATCGACCGCGGAGGTCTTGGTGACGGACGACCCCACCGCCGCCCGCGACGGACGCCGGGAACGGCGGAGATGAAAAAATCGTCGGGCTGGCGTCATCGGTCTGGGATGGGGCCTCTCAAGCCGCGGCGGAATTTTCCGCCCCGGTGGCCGCCGGGGGTTCCACCCAGCGGCCATGTTCCTTGATGAGATCCACCAGCCGTGAGACGGCCTCAGCTTCGGGAATGTTGAATTTTACCGGCTGCTTGCCGATGTAGAGATTGATCTTGTTGGGCGCGCCGCCGACGTAGCCGAAATCGGCGTCGGCCATTTCGCCGGGGCCGTTGACGATGCAGCCCATGATGGCGATTTTCACGCCCTTGAGGTGGAGGGTCGCCGCCTTGATGCGGGCGGTGGTTTCCTGGAGATTGAACAGCGTGCGCCCGCAACTCGGGCAGGCTACATAGTCGGTCTTGAAAATGCGCGCCCCGGCGGCTTGCAGGATGTTGAACGAGAGCCGCAGCGATTGGCCGGGCGCTTCTTCGCCCTGGATGAGAATGGCATCGCCGATGCCATCGCAGAGCAACGAGCCGACGGTGGCCGAGGAAGCGAGCAGGGTGTCCAGAAATTCTGGCGCGCTCGTCCCGGTCGCGTCGAGCGCGGCGAAATCCGGCGTCGGATGCAACGTGTCTTTGAGCACGATCGGATTGGTCTTCCCCGCGGCGGCCAGCGCGGCGGCCAGCCGACGGAAGGCGACGATGGGCGGGAGTTCCAACCCATCGCGCACCGACACGGCTCGTTCGTCCGGCAGCGCGTGGATTTCCTCGTCGCGGCGGGGATCGACCTCCACCACGCCCGCTTCTTCGTAAATGAAGTCGGGCCGGAAATCCCCCAGGCGGTCGATCTTGTGCGCGAGAGCCTCGAATTTCCGCCGGAGGATGGCGACCTTGACCAATTCCTCATGACCTACCCCGATCTCCCCTTCCACGCCGGGCAGTCCGGGCACGATCAACCGCCGCGCCTCCCGTCGCGTGTAAGCGAACGGATCGAAGGGCGTGGGAACACATTCCGGAACGGCGGAGCGGGCGTGAAGTTCGGACATCGCGGGTATCATGCGACAAAGGAGGCGAATTTCCAGCGCGAGGTTGTCCCCCGCTTGGTTTCGTGTTTCACTGGCGCGCTCCCCCTGCCGACGACCACCCCTCCTTTCCCCGAGCCCGAATTTTCAACTTGGGATTTGCCATGCCAATGATTTCTCAACAAGCTGCTTGGAGACCACGCCGGGCCTGCAATCCCAGGGAAACCGGTTTTCTCCATACCGCCGACTGGCCGCTTGGAAAGCCCTTCGCTTCTGTCGGCGACGAGGTGCCACGGCATCGTCTGCAATCGGAGTGGCTTCCGGTGGTTCAACGGACGGCCCCACTCGTGCAAGAGGGCGCTTTCACCTTCGTGCTGGTGCCTCCCCGCCCGCGCCGACGACTCCGACTTCGCGGGTCGTGAAGTCCGGCTGTCTTCCGTGGCGTCGGGCCCATGATCGGAATTTCTTGCGCGTCGCGTTTCTCATGATGTCTTTCCTTCTCGACATCGTCTTCAAAGCCGAGACGAACTCCTTCGATGTCGATCCTCAAGCCAGAATCTTTCCTCTTCATGAGCCTCCAAATCCAATCCACCATCACCTCCAAGATCGGCTTTGCTTCGCACCAGAACTCCGTGCCGGTGGTGCGGGAGTTGGAGGTGGTGAACGAAG
>CAZQUC010000066.1:2671-14063 GCA_964596095.1 uncultured Enterobacteriaceae bacterium | reverse complement strand
ATTCATTACTACGAAAAGCGCACCGGCCGGCCCTACGATCTGCCGGGGTTGTAGCGGGGGCCCCCTCGCCCACCGCCGCGGCGCGAGGGGTGTTGTCGTCAAGGATTCGACCGCAATCGCTCCTCCACAAACGCGGCGATGGTTTCCAGCGCCGTCGCGTCGGGGGCGAGATCGAGCGCGGCGAGGTCCGGCGTCACGTCCGCGCGGCGGAGCAGACGGCCGGCTTTCCAGACCCAGGCGGAAGCCGCATACGGCCCGACACGGCGTGGGTCGGACCAGGTATGCAGCCCGAGCAGCGGGCGTTGCAGCGCGCTTGCGAGGTGCATCGGGCCGCTGTCCACGCTGACGACGAAGCGCGCCCGCCGCAGTAGCCAGACGAGTTGGGGCAGGGTGGTTTGGTTGGTGAGGTCGAGGGCGTTGGCCGGCAAGGCGGGCGCGGGGTCGATGGTTCGGCCCACCAGGCATACCGGCCAGGCCGGCCAGGCGCGGGCGAGGAGCGCCGCTTCGGGCCAGCCGAGGGATTTGCCCGCGCCGCGGGAGAAAGGATGCAGCACGAGAAACGGCTCGTCCGTCAACCGCGCCGTGAGGTCGGCGGAGGACAATGGCTCGCCGGCCGGCAGCCAATCGCCGGCGAGCGCGGCATCCGGCGGCGTGACGGGCCGGAAGGCGCGCACCAGCTCCAGATAACGCTCCACCGCATGGGCGGCGGGATCGACCGGCACGCGGTGGGTGTGCAGCCAGCGCGAGCCTTCGCGGGCGTCGCCGAGGCCGGCGATGATGCGCGCGCCGCTGCCGCGGGCGAGCAGGGCGCTGCGGAGCAGGCCTTGGAAATCGAGCGCCACGTCGGTCCCGCGCGCGGTGGCGGCATTTTCCGGCTCGGGCCAGCGAGAGAGCGCCGATCGGTAGCGACGCCACCACGAGAAGGCCCGGCCCCAACCGCCCAGGCCGCGAAAGTCCCCGCGCGGAAATTCGATCGCTTCTTCCAACCACGGCGCGCCGCGCAATAACGGCGCCCACTCGCGGTTGGCCAGCCAGCGCAGGCGGAGGTGCGGCCAGTTTTCTTTCAACCATGCCACGGCGGGCAGGGTGTGGACGATGTCGCCCAGCGAACTCGGCTTGACGATCAGCACCCGCTGGACGGAATCCAGTGGCGGCAGGGATGAGGCGACGGCGGCCACGGAACCAAGGTCGGGATGGCTCACTTTCCCACCAGCAAGCGGTCGGCCAGCGGGGGGGGCAGTCCGGCATCGAAGATTTTGCTCCGGGTGGTTTCGATGTCGTATTCCACGCGGCGGATTTCCACGGTGCCGGCGTCGGTGTCGTAGAGCGCCCACGACGCGCGCCAATCGCCATCGCGCGGCTGGCCGACGCTGCCGACGTTGATGAAATATTTGCGCCCCGCCTGGATCGTGGTGTGCATCTCCGGCTCGACCACCACGGAGACGCCCTTCACATAAATCCGTGGCACATGGGTGTGGCCGAAAAAGCACACCTGGGTGAACTGGTAGCTGAAGCTCGCCATCGCGTCGAATTTGTTCAGCACGTAGGACCAGCTTCCCGGTGTGTCGAGCGTGGCGTGGACGACGGTGAAATGATGCACCTGGCGGATGAGGCGCTGGTCGCGCAGCCATTGTTTGTCCTCGCCGGTCAGATGATCGCGGGTCCAGAGCAAGGCGGAGAGCGCGAGCGGATTCAGCCCCACGATCTCCGTTTCCGCGCTTGCTTCCTCGTCGTGGTTGCCCTTGACCACCGGGCAGTCGAGGGCGCGGATGCGGGCGACACAGGCGTGCGGATCGGCATTGTAGCCGACAATGTCCCCGATGCAGACATGCTGGGTGGCGCCTTGCTGCGCCGCATCGGCGAGCACGGCTTCCAACGCCTCAAGATTCGCGTGAATATCGCCTAGAATGGCAAATTTCATTGAGAGGTGAAACGGATAAAAAGAACGACTCTTTCATGCGTGCCCGTTCCATGCAAGAGGGGATACATAAAAAGAAAAGGGGGGCTTTCCTCCCCCTTCCGGAGACGACGAGCGGGGGCGGGGGCGCGACAGGAGCGTCCAGAGAGGAGGGGAAGGGAGTCTCCACGGGCCGCTCCGCGCCCAGCGAGGGGCAAGATAACCGGGAGAATTTCGCCGTGGGCTTGGGCGTCGTTGGGACGCCCGTCGCCGTCCGGGCACAAAAAACGGCGGTGAAGGATGACCCTCCACCGCCGTGATGGCTTGGTGACGCCGAAGCCGGACGGGTTATTCTGTCGGCTTGATGCGGAAGAACCGCGGCCCGGTCCCCACGGGGAAGACATAGGGGCTGGTCTGGCCGGTCAGGTCTGCCCAGCCCGTCAGTGTTTCGGAGTGCTGGAGCGTGCCGCTGAAGGTGACGACAATGTTGTTGCCGTTGCGCTGGATGGCGATGTCGCCGTCCGGCGTCCCCGCGGTGACGGTGGTGAGGTTGATGTTGTCGATCCACACGTTTTCATTCAGCCCGCCGGTCCGTCCGCCCCAGCCGAATCCCGCGTTCGCCAAGGGCACGAATCCCGGCACGGGCACGTCGTGGAAGATGACGCGCTGGTTATACCACACGTCGATGGTGCCATCCGCGTCCAGTTTGATGACCACGGGCATGTATTCCGGGAAGGACGGGCTCAGCAGCGCCTCCCAGGGCAGCTTCCGTTCGATGACATTCTCTCCCTGCCACCGCACGGTGATGCCGCTGTCGTCGCCCGCCCCGTTGGTGTAGGTGTCGAAGGAAACCACGAGACCATTGCCCGTGCCTTCCTCGCCGAAGCCGGCGGACGCCGTGGAAATGTCCGGCGCCCACACGAAGCTGTATCCGTCGGCGGGTGGCGTGCTGCCGCCGCCGACCGCGACCTGGAAGGCGGCCACCAGCGATTCCACGGCCGAGCCGCCGTTGAAATCATCCACCAGCAGTGCCCGGCCCGCTTGGTCGTTTTCCGCAGTGGTGATTTTGGCGACGCCGGAGTTGTCCACTCCGTCGAAGGTTTCTTCAAACGACCCGCCGGCGAACGCGTAGCTGAGGAGGCTGGCATTGTCGAAATCCAGCGTGGCCGACGGCGCCGGCAGGGTGGGATCGACCGCGGTGAGAACGACCACGTTGCTGGTGATGGTGTTGCCGGCGCCCGTGGCCACCGCGCGGTATTGCCGGCCTTGGTCGCCGGCGGCTACCGCCGCGGTGGTGTAAGCGGCCGTGTTCGCCCCGGCGATGGGGCCGAAGGCGCTCGACCCCGCCGCCGCGGTTTCCCAACTCCAGGTGGTCTGCCCCGGGTCGTTCACCGCGGCGGTGAAGGTGGCGGGCTGGCCGTAGAGCGCGGCCGTGTTCACCGGTTGCTGCGTGAAGAGAATCGGGCCCACATAGTTGCTGGAGCTGATCCGCAGATTATCCACCCAATGGTTCTGGTTCAATCCACCCGTGCGGGCGAAGAAGCTGAACCTGCCATTGGCCAAGCCCGCCCAGCCCGGCAATTGGACGCCGTGGTGGTAGATGTGGTTGTCGAGCATCACGTCCACTTGGCCGTTGTTGCTCACCTTGATGCCCACGGCCGCCCAGTCCGCCGGGCGAATGGAGGCGGGCACGATGAGGTCGATGACAAACGCGCCGTTGTATTTGATCCCGATGGCCGGGGCATCCGCGCCATAGACGTCGAAGGTGACGCTCAGCCCCGTGCCCACGCCTTCCTCGGCGGTGCCGGTTAGCGTGGTGGGCACGTCCGCTCCCCAGTTGAAGCTGAATCCGTCCGCAGGAGTGTCGGTTCCGGTGGCGAAATTCACATCGAAGGTGGCGGTCATCGCCCCTTGGGAGGCGTCGCCGGCATAATTTTCCACCACCAGCAACCCGGCCTGGCCGTTGACGGCGTCGGTGACCGCGAGATAGCCGCTGCCATCCGGTCCGCCGGACGGCTCCAGCACCAGCTCGCGCTCCACGCCATCCTGAGCTCCCAGCGTGGTGGCCTCGGGAACGGTGGCGCTGGCGGAGCCCGTGTTGGCGAGGCTGCCCTCGAACTCCAGCACCACCTGCGGGCTGGCATGGCTGAAATCGATCACCGACAGCAGCGCCTCCCGGCTGGTGCCGGCATTGCCTGCTGTCAACTGCACCGTCGCGCGATACAGCGCGCCATTATCCGCCGCCGTGGCGGCCGGCGTGGTGTAGGTCAGACTCGTCGCGCCGGCGATGTCGGCGAAATCGGCGTCGGCGGCGCCTTTGCGCTGCCATTGCACCGTCGCGGGCGGCACCGCGTAGTTGGCCACCACCGCGAAGGTCGCGGGTTCGCCCACCAGCACGGCCGTATCGTCCGCTTCATCCGTGATCTGCACCGGCCCCGAGTAGGTATCGGCCTCGATCCGCACATTGTCGATGACGTGCTGCTGATTCGCGCCTCCGGTGCGGGCGTAAAAGGCATACTTGCCGCCGGAAAGCGCCGTCCAGGAGGGCACCGGCACGTCCTGGAAATACAGCCGCCCGTTCACCGACACCGACACCCGGCCATCGATGGCCAGTTGGAGGACGACGGGGATGAGCCCGACGCCGGTGTTGAGTTCCGCCGGCGTCACCATCACGGAGGCGAGGACGGTCGATCCCCATTTCAGCAGCAGAGCCGGCCCTTCACCCCGGCCGTTATAGGGGTTGGCGTCCGTGTTGTCATAGACGTCGAAGCACAGGCGCAACCCGCTCCCGGATCCCTGTTCCGCGGCTCCCTCCACCGGGCCCGCGCCTTCCGTCACATCGGGCGCCCAGTTGAAGCTCATGCCATCGGCCACCACCACGCCATCCGGATCAGGGTCGCCTCCTTGGCTCATCAGCACGTCGAAGGCCACCGTGATGCCCGCCACCGCTTCGCCGGCGTTCTGATCCGCGATGACGAAACTTCCGGCTTTGGCATTTTCGGCCGTGGTCAGGATTAACTGGCCCGCGCCGGTATCGATGAACGCGTCACCGTAGGGTGAGCCATTGGCCGGATCGGTGTTGAACGATTCCGAGTAGGAATACGCGGGCTCCGGAAAATTGGCCACCGTGAGCGTCACTTCGTCCGAATAGACGACGCCTCCCTCGTCCTGCACGGCCAGGCGGTATTTCGCGCCCTGATCCGCCGCCGTGGCCGCCGCGCCGACGAAGTCCCGGTCGGTCGCGCCGGTCACCGCCGTGAACGTTCCGCCGCCCGGCCCCTGACGCTCCCATTGGTAACCCAGCGCCACTTCTTCCGATGTCACCAAGGTATGGAATCTCACCGGCTGCCCCGTGACGAAGGTCGAGGATTGTGGCTGATGCACGAACCCCGCGCGCAGCGGGCCGGTCGAGGTGACGATATTCAGGTCATCGATGTAATGATTGGCGGTGGCGCCACCCGTGCGGCCGCCGAACGCGAAGAAGCCGCCGACCGTCGTCTCGGTGAAGGGAATGGACAGCCGCGTGAAATGCGCCACGCCATCGAGTTCCACGTCCAGCGTGCCATCGGGATGGAGCTGGATGCGCGCGTCCGCCCACAGCGGCGTGTCGTTTTCGCCGGTGAGCAGGGCGTCGATGCCGGGCTTGACCTCGGCCACCTGCGCCCCTCCATAGCGGATGGTGATCGCGGGCGCTTCGGCGCCACCGTTGTCATACGTGTCAAAGGCGACGATCAAGCCCGTGCCGTCCCCTTCTTCTTCACCCGGCCATGTGCCGGCCGTCACATCCGGTCCGAAACAGAAGCTCCAGCCATCGGCGGGAGGCGTCGTCCCACCGCCCACGCGGACTTTGAAGGTGGCGGTGAACGCATTGACCGCCGCGCCGCCATCCAGGTCTTCGATCAGGAAAGTGCCTTTCTGATTGCCGGCGGCCTTGGTCAGTTTCAACGCGCCTCCGGCAAAACCGCCCGAGAGTTCGATCACCGCGTTCCCGTAGAGTGCGGCTCCCGGCGGCTGGGGGTCGGATGTCGCGTCATAAGCCGCTGTATCAAAGTTGTCGGTATAAGTGCCCGCCCTCAGTCCCTCATGAAGAGATAGAAATGGCAACGCGCCGAAGCACACGAGGGCTCCGCATCGAAGTGGGGTTTTCATAATGATGTGAGTTTTATTAAACAGCCGGAAAGGAAACGGCCGTAGAAGTAATTTTTGCCTAATAAGGCTTCAATAAGCAAGAAAAAATTTACACCTTTCACATCGATTTCTTCGGAGGATTACCCACTTACAATGGGAAAATCCTGCGCCCCGACTCTTGTCGGGAGGGGGTGTTGAGTCGTAAGGAGCTAAGAATAAATTTATTTTACATCCAAGGCCGGCCTTACGGCCCGGTTTCCACGCGCAGGCGCACAAACCGGCTGGCGGTGTCCGCCGGTGGCGCGAGCAGGGTGAGCGTGGCATCTTCGGAGAGAATTTCGACGCCGGGTGTATCCACGGTCCAGGTGGTGGCGCCAGGTGGCAGGGTGGCGAGCGGGGTCCAGGTGGCGAGGTCGGAGGAAAGCTCGACCCTGAGGCGCAGCCCGTCGGTGGTCACGGGCGTGAAGCGCAGGCCGGGGCGGCCATTCTCAAAGACGGCAACGGGCTGGGTGGCGGTGTCGGACGAGGCGAGCGGATCGGTGTTGAACAGATATTCGAGCAGATTGGCGAGGCCGTCGTGATCGGGATCAGCGGCGGGCGCGGCGTCCGGCGTGGAGGCGGTGGCGAGGCCGAAGCGGTCCACGCGCCATTGGTCGAAGGGGTGATCGTGGATGGTCAGCGGCACGGTGATTTCGGGCGCGGACGCGGGAAAAGTGGCAGGCCCGTCGAGCGCGCTGAGGGTGAGGGAAAACGTCTCGTCGCCTTCGGTCAGGTGGTCGTTGGCGAGTGGAATGAGGAGGGTTTTCTCCGCCGGATCATCCGCGGCCCAGGTGAGCGTGCCTGTTGTGGCGGTGAAGTCGTCGGCGGTCGCGGCGCCGGGCGCGGTGTGGTAATTGACGCTCAGCGGCTGGTCGAGGCTCGCGCCGGAACGGGTCACCGTCACGGTGAGCGCGCCATCGGTTTCACCGGCGGCAAAGGCCGGCGCGGCGAAGGCGAGCGTGCCGAGCGGAAGATTGGCCGCTTCGCCGAGATAGGGCGCAGCGGCGGGGGAGGCGGTGAGTTCGACCGGAGGGTTGGCGGTTTGGCCGGTGGCCGGATTGTAGCTCACGCTCAGGCCTTGCAGCACGGCCTCGGTGAGCGCAGCGGGCGGACGTTGCAGCCGCACGTAATCGACCTCCGCGATGAGATCGGGCGAGCCGGTGGCGGGCGGCGCGTAGTTGAAATGAAACGACGAAGCCACGCCGCCATTGGAATACGGCGCGGCGGTGTCCCAGTCGGTGTAGGCGGTGAGACCGACTTGCAGCGTGGGACCGAACTCGGGAAACGGGTGCGCGGGATTCGGGTAACGGTTCTCCACATACCATGGCCCGGCCTCGGTGTGTTTGCGCAAGCCGACGATGGTGTCGCCGACGCGCACGAGTTGCAGCCAGACTTGGTTGACGTCGCCCTGCGGCACGGCATTGGCGGAATAATACAGCCGCGAGTCGCTGTTCCGCGTGGCCTTGATCTCGAATTGCCGCGTGCCGGGATTCCCCGCGCTGCCGTAGCTGAGGAAGAGGTAGTTTTCCGTGCCCGGCACATAGTCGCTGCCGAAATTTTGCGGCGGCCAGACGGCCTCGGTGGTGTAAGGCACGGGCGCGGCATGGGTGATGGCGCGCGGCGCGTGGAGGAACAACCCGCTGAGCGAAAACGAGCGGTTCGGCACTTCGAGCGGGTTGGCTGGATTATGCCGGCTGAGCACGCGCAGATGCGTCGTGACGATGAAGTCGCCGGTCACTTCCTTGAAGAAGAGGAGGCCGCGCAAGTGGTTATACCAAGTGACCGCGCCGGGCACGATGCGGAAATGGCCGGGCGTGGTGGTGTGGATGTCGGCTTGCTCGTAGGAGGGCGTCACCCAGCCTTCGACGGTGCCGAGTTCCTGCCAGCGGGGAAAGGTGGCGGGGTCGTTGAATTCGTCGCCGAGCGGTTGCAGCGTGTCGGCACAGGCGGCGGCGGTTGGGAGGATAAGCCAGAGGGGGCTTGGTTTCATGGTGAGGGACTGGGATGGACTGGATGGACGGCTTGGCTTTTAGGAGTTCGCTCCAGGAGAATGCGGAAGCCGAGGGCGATGCCGCGCAGGTCGCGCGGATAGGAATGCTCATGATCCAACGGCCACGAGCGCGTCCAGTCGGCGCCGCGCGCGAGGCGCTCGTTGGGCCGGCGGCCGGGAGTGGCGGTCCATTCCAGGACGTTGCCGGAGAGGTCGCGGAAGGCCGCGTCGGTGGGCGGGGGGATCGGATGCGGCCCGTCGGAGCGCGGCGCGGCTGGCTCGTCGTTGGCCAGCGCCGCCGCGCGGTCCCATTCTTCCGCCGTCGGCAGACGGTAACGGTCGCGTGGGCCGATCCGGCCCTGCCCGCGCTCGCGCTGCGTCAGCCAGGCGCAAAACGCTTCCGCGTCCGGCGCCGTCACCGCGACGACGGGATGCGCATCCATCTGCGGCGGCACGCCGGGGGGCTCGCGCCACGAGCCTTCCTGCGGCTCCCAGTCGCCCGCGCGATACACTTTGATCTCGCCGCGGCTGACGTGGCCGGTCGCTTCGACGAACGCGGCGAAATCCTGCCGCCGCGTCTCCGTGGTGGCGAGAAAGCGGTCCGGCTCGCCGAAGGGCGCGAGGAGCAGGCCGAGGCTGTTCCGGAACGGAGACGAAGTCGCGGAGGGCGCGGTCTTTTCCGACGACGGCCACCAGGCCCACGCCATCGCGCCTCCGACGAGCAGCAGCGCCGCCACAAACGCCGGCCACTTCGCGCGGAAACGATCCGGCTCGGCCGCTTTGGTGACATCGTGCTTCACGTCGCCGGCGTGCTGGTAGCGCTGGCCGGGCTCTTCCTGCATCGCGCGCATGACCACACGATCGAGCGCTTCGCCCGTGCCCGCGCGGCGGCTCGGCGGCTCGAATGCGCCGCAAGGCACGCGGCCGGTCAGCATCTCGTAAAGCATCACCCCCAGGCTGTAGATGTCCGCGCGATGATCGACCGGCCGGTCGCCGCGCCGCTGCTCGGGCGCGATGTATTCCGGCGTGCCGACGAGGCCGCCCGTCATCGTCGGGCCGAGGTCGTCGTCCGCCGGCGCGCCGTGTTCCGAAATCAATTTGGCCAGCCCGAAATCCGACACCTTCACTTGGCCGCGCGGATCGACGAGAATGTTCGCGGGCTTGATGTCGCGATGCACGAACCCTTGCGCGTGCGCGAACTCCAGCGCGTCGCAGACCTGCCGCACGATGTCGAGCGCTTGGGGCAGCGCGAGCCGTCCGTCGCGGATGAGGCGGTGCAGGTCCGCGCCTTCGACGAATTCCATCACGAAGAAGAACGCGCCGTCCGGCGTCTCGCCGAAGTCGTGGATGGCGACGATGTTCGGGTGGCTCAGCCGCGCCAGCGCGTGCGCCTCGCGCCGGAACCGCTTCGCTGCCGCCGGATCGCGGCTCAACTCCGGCGGCAGCAATTTCAGCGCGACCCGGCGGTCCAGCGACACCTGCCGCGCCGCATACACCGCGCCCATGCCACCGCGTCCGATCAGCGTCACTTCGGAAAATCCCGGAAACCATGACGCCACCGCCGCCTCGTCGGGTGGCGACCACACCACCGGCCCCTCCGCCGGCCACGACGCCGACGCGTCCCCCAGCGCGCCGCGCAGCACGCCCGCGGGGTCGAGCCCGCCCAATTCACCGGCCGTGGGTTCGGACATGGCGGTATCATACCCCGCCGCGCTCTCCGATGACAATGCTCGACTCATCCCCTCGTTCTACGGCATCGCCAGCGCGACATTACTTTGAAAATCGCGTCATATATGACGCGATTTTCGATATAAAGCCAAAAAATCGTTGCAAATTGAGGCGATTTAGGGTATTTACCAGAGGAATGAAATCAGAAACAGACCAAATCGCGTCATTTCACGAAAGAATCGAATCAAATCGCCTCATCGCTGCCTTGAACCAAAGCGACGAACCGATCGGAATCGAATCATTGCTGAAACGCGCCGCCGCGGGCATTTCCAAAGCCACCGCCCTGCGGCGGCTGGAAGAATGGCGCGCCGCCGGTCTGGTGGAACGCACCGGGAAGGCGCGGGCCACGCGTTATGCGCTCACGCCAGCGGGGCGAAGCAGGATCAGCCCGGCGCAGTCGCCGCCGATGCCTCTGCCGCCGGTGCGCTACGAACGGTCCGCGCCCCGTGGTCTGCCACTGCGCGAGCCGGGGGTGGAAGATCCGCCGCCGCCGCCGCCCGACGAGGACCCGGAGGAAGTGGCGGAACGCGAGCGCCTGCGCGCGCTCATCCGCCGTCCGCTTTCCCAGCGGCGGCGGGTGAACTATCACCGCGACTTCCTCGACGACTATCGGCCCAACGTGCATTACTACCTGCCGGAGGCATTGCGCGAGGAGTTGTTGCAGATCGGCCGCACGGACAACATGGCGAGGCTGCCGGCGGGGACGTTCATCCATAATGTCTTCAACCGAGTGCTCATCGATTTGTCATGGAATTCCAGCCGATTGGAGGGCAACACCTTCTCCCTGCTGGAAACCGATCGCCTGCTCGCGCTGGGTCACAGCGCCGATCCCTCGCGCGTGCTGGAGGCACGGATGATTCTCAATCACAAAGAGGCCATCGAGTTCCTCGTGGACGCGCCGGACGAGATCGGGTTCAACCGCCACACCATTCTCAATCTGCACGCGCTGCTGGCCAGCGACCTGCTGGAAACCAGCACGTCGGAAGGCCGGCTGCGGCAGGTCGCGGTGGGCATCGGCGGGTGCGTCTATCTGCCGCTGGATATTCCACAGGTGATCGAGGAGTGCTTCGTGCAGATCCTGGACAAGGCGGCGGCGATTCACGATCCGCTGGAGGCCGCGTTCTTCTGCATGGTGCATCTGCCCTATCTCCAGCCGTTCGTGGACGTAAACAAGCGCGTCTCCCGCTTGGCGGCGAATATTCCGCTCATTCGGGAGAACATGGCGCCGCTCACGTTCGTGGACGTGCCGGTGCGCGACTACACGGATGCCATTCTGGCCGTCTATGAACTCAACCGCGTGGAATTGTTGCGCGACGTTTTCGCCCGGGCCTATCGCGCCTCGGCGGTGCGTTACAGCGAGGCGCGGCTCGCCACCAAAATGCCGGATGCGCTGCTGCTCACCTGGCATGAGGCGGCGCGCGGCGTGGCGCGCGAAGTGGTGCTGGGCCTCATGGACAAAGCGACGGCGGCGGAACACATCCGGCGCTGGTCGATGGACAAGCTGCCCCTCGCCGACCGGTCGCGGGTGGTGGAACTCGTGGAGGCCAACCTGCTGGACCTGCACGCGGGAAATATCGCCAAATACCGCCTGCGCCCCTCGGAGTTCGCCG
>CAZQUC010000066.1:0-2571 GCA_964596095.1 uncultured Enterobacteriaceae bacterium | reverse complement strand
GGGGGGCGTCGGAAGTGAACGGGCCACCCACGACGCTGCCCTTGGCTTCGGCCGGTTGCCAATGGCGGCAGACGACGTAATATGCTCCCATGACCGCCGCTTTGAAACAGGAGTCGATCAGCGTGGAGGAATACCTCGCCGGCGAAGTGCTGGCAGAGGTCAAGCACGAATACCTGGGCGGCGCGGTGCATGCGATGGCGGGCGCGAGCAACCGGCACAACGCCATCGCCTCCAATGTGCTGATCACCCTTGGGGCGCAATTGCGCGGCAAATCGTGTCAGGCTTTCAATAGTGACACGAAAGTCCGGATCGAGTTGCGGGAGCAGACGCGGTTTTATTATCCGGACGCGATGGTCGTGTGCGAGCCGGCACCCGGCGCAAGTCATTATCAAGAAAGACCGGTGGTGGTGGTTGAGGTGTTGAGCGAATCGACCCGCCGCGCGGATTTGACCGAAAAGCGCGAGGCCTATCAGGCGATTCCGAGCTTGAAGGTGCTGCTCTTTATGGAATCCGACGAACCGGCGGCGGTGGTTTACCGCCGCGGTCCGAGTGGCGGCTTCGGACGCGAAGACTACGCCGGGCTGGATGCCGTCATCGCCTTGCCCGAAGTCGGCGCGGAGTTGAAGCTCGCGGAAGTTTACGAACGAGCGTTGTTTTGATGAAGTCACTTCCTATTCAACCTCCACGCCGAGATGAAAAAAGGCATCGGGCGTCGCGGAGAGAGGCACGGTGTGCTCGTGCCAGGCAGCGGGTTCGATGGGGTCGAGGGTGAAAATGGGGTGGGGGACGGCGGTGAAATCGGGCCGCGCAAACAGAAGATAGCGGCGGCTGGGGAGGAGTGGGCCGAAACGAAGGCGGAAGCCGTCATCACTCAGGCCGAGGGCTTCGAGGCGGAGTAAGTCGGCGGCGTTGACGGGATCGGTGCCGGCGAGCCATTCGGCGAGATTGGTCGCGCCGTCGGCGTCGGGGTCGTCGGTGGGACCGGCGGGAAGGTCGAGGCTGCCGTCGCCGTTGGTATCGAATTGCGCGAACTGCCACGCATCGTCGAGACCGTCATTGGCGACGGGACCGAAGTTATCGGACAGCGTGTTGGCGATGGTGAAGGCGCCTTCGATGACGCCGCCCTGAAGAGTGGCGCGGACGGTGGCGGGCGTGTCGGTCCACACCGCGTCGGCGGTGGCGAGGCCGTCGGCGGTGATGGCCACCAGCGGTCCGCTGACAATCTGCCACGCGCTCACGTGGGCGGAGGCCGAGGGCAAGGCGGTGCCGTCGTCAAGCGTGGCGCTGACGCCGAGTTGCGCGGTGGCGGTTTCCGGCACGGGCGAAGGCGTGGCGGTGAGTGTGCCGCCGGTCACGTCGTAGAGTTGTCCGGCGTGGCCGAAGCGCGCGGTGAAACGCGCGCTGCTCGCGATGCCGCCGAGGGGCGAGACCGCGGTGTCGGCGGTGAAAGTGGCCGAACGCAGTCGCGCGCGACCGGGTTGGGCGTTTTCCGCGAGCGACTGATAGCTGGCGGAATGGCGGATGGCGGCGCAGGTGATCGTGGCGCTGACGAGCAGCGAACTCAGAACAAAGAAGATCGTTTTCATGGCTGTTGAATGGGGAAAGGAATGGGGAACCACGAATTTCACGAATGAGCACGAATGTTGGAAAAAGAGGCTTTCAACGACAGAGGGGAGGGACGCTGTCATCAACACTTTACTATCCGTGTCCTCCGCGTTATCGGCGGTTCCCATTTCAGGGGTTCGAGTCGCGCGCCGCTCATTGAAACCCGATGCGGACCTGGCCGAGCGGGGCGTCGAGTTGCAGGCGTTTGGTGATGGCGCCGGTCCACGACGTGGTGCCGGGGCGGAGCCGCAGGCGAGTGTTGTTCTGGGCTTTGGTGAGGGCATTGCCAAAACCGCGCCACGACGAGTGGTAGCCGCCGCTGCCGGTGTCGGGCAACGCCGAGGAGGGATAGACCCAGCAGCCGTCGGCGGTGCCGGTGGGCCACGTCCAGGTGCTGCCGCTTCCGGCGTTGAGCAGCGTGTTGATGGAGTTTGTCAGATCACCGATGGGAATTGTGGCGCCGTTCTGGTTGTTGATGAAGGCTTTGTTGATGAAGAAGTAGAAGACCACTCCATCGCTGACCCGGCGGCGGATGGTCGTCTGCACGCCCCACAGGAGCCCGCCGTGGGAGCCGGCGGCATCGTTGGTTTCCGGCGTGCCGATGTCGGGATAGCTCAGCAGGTAGTTGTTGCCCATCTGCAACATGGCCGGCGCGGAGGCGATGAGGCCGCCGTGGGCGAGCAGCGTGCTCATGGCGTAGTAGCCGCCATATTCCCAATTCAGTCGTTCGGGATCATCGCTGTTATCGAAGACGCTGGCGCCGGTGCGGTCCACGCGATACCACGGTTCGCGGGGGTCGCGGTTCACGCGCAGGGTGGAGCCGGCCCTCATTTCGCCGCGCGGCACCCACATGTGCGGCTGGAAGACGCGCTCGTGCAGGCAGTCCACGTAGCCGCCGGCGTGCGCCTGCTCGATGATCTCGCCGAGGACGAGGTAGCCGAGATTGGAATACTTGTCGCCGGAGGC
>CAZQUC010000065.1:0-14160 GCA_964596095.1 uncultured Enterobacteriaceae bacterium | reverse complement strand
CCGACCTGCGCCCCGATTCCTGGCAGCCGGCCGCCGATGAGGGCGACGCGACAGAGCACGCCTTCCGCGTGCCCGTCGGCACCCATCCCGCGCTCTACGTGCGCTGGCGGGTGATCACCACGCCGTAACGGCCAGCCCGCTTTTTCAGAATCACCGCTCGCAAGATGCTTGTGACGACGGGAATCCGGCGATAGTCGCGAACGAGGGCGGACGCGTCACGCGGCCCCACCGCCCTCGTCCATCCTTTCATCCTTCATATTTCATCCTTCATCAATACCATGAGCCTCTGGAACCGTTTCCAACACTATTACCTCCGTTATGAAGATCTCGGCCTGTCGCTGGACCTGAGCCGGCTGGGCCTCGACGAGGCGTTTTTCGAAAAGATGGCGCCGCTGGCGGAGAAGGCGCTGGCGGACATGAAGGAGCTGGAGGACGGCGCGATCGCCAATCCCGACGAGGGGCGGATGGTCGGGCATTACTGGTTGCGCACGCCGGAGCTGGCGCCGACGCCGGAGTTGCGCGCGGCCATCGAGGCGGACCTCGCGGACAGCAAGACCTTCGCCGCCGAGGTGCATGCGGGGGTCATCGCGCCGCCGAGCGGTGGCAAATTCACGCACCTGCTGGTGGCGGGCATCGGCGGCAGCGCGCTGGGGCCGCAATTGACGACACAGGCGCTGGTCGATGAGTGGAAGGCACCGGTGGCGACGTTTTTCCTCGACAACACCGATCCGGAAGGCATGCAACGGGTCTTCGACCAGATCGGCGACGCGCTCCCGCGCACGCTGATGGTGGTGATCTCCAAATCCGGCGGCACACCGGAGACCCGCAACGGCATGCTGGCGGCGCGGGCGGCGTATGAAAAAGCCGGGCTCGACTTCGCCCGCCACGCCGTGGCCGTGACCGGCACCACGGCCAATGGCATCAGCAGCAAGCTGGAGACTTACGCGCGCGAGCACGGCTGGCTGAAAATTTTCCCGATGACGGACTGGGTCGGCGGCCGCACGTCGATCATGAGCACGGTCGGCCTGGTGCCGATGACGCTGCAAGGCGTGGACGTGGACGCGCTGCTGGCGGGCGCGGCGGCGGTGGATGCCAAGACGCGCTCCCTGCCGGTGAGGGAGAACATCTCGCTGCTGCTGGCGCTGGCCTGGCATTGGGCGGGCGGCGGCCAAGGAGCGAAGGACATGGTCATCCTACCCTACAAGGACCGGCTGGTGCTGCTGAGCAAGTATCTCCAGCAGCTCGTCATGGAATCGCTGGGCAAGGAGCGCGATCTCGACGGGCGGAAGGTCCACCAAGGCATCGCGGTCTATGGCAACAAAGGCTCGACCGACCAGCACGCCTACGTGCAACAGTTGCGCGACGGCGTGAACAATTTCTTCGCAACCTTCATCGAGGTGCGCGAGGGCGCGGCGGCGCCGCAGCTCGAGGTCGAGCCGGGCGTGACGCCGGGCGATTATTTGCAGGGCTTCCTGCGCGGCACCCGCACGGCGTTGCATGAGAGCGGCCGCGAATCGATCACCCTCTCCGTGCCACGCGTCGATGCCTTTTACCTCGGCGCGCTCATCGCGCTCTACGAGCGGACGGTCGGCTTCTATGCCAGCCTGGTGAATATCAACGCCTACCACCAGCCGGGCGTGGAGGCGGGCAAGAAGGCCGCCGCGGTGTTCCTCACGTTGTTGGGCAACGTCCGCGACGCCCTGACCGCGACGCCGCAAACCGCGGAGCAGATCGCCGCCACGCTGGCGGCCGATCCCGAGGACGTGTGGCACGCGCTGACGCATCTGGCCGCGAATGTGCCAGGTATCACCCGCGCGGCGGGCGCGACTCCGGCGGAAGATTTGTTCGCCAGAGCTTGACCTAGCGGGTGCTTTTTTGTTGTCAATCACCACTCGTGTCGCATCATTCATTCCCACGGTTTCCTGCGTGGGAACCGGCACTTTATGCCCCCGAAAACATACCACACCCCAATCCGTCTCATGAGACCAACCCCGCCAACATCCCGTCGCTTCATTCCCCCCACCGCTCGTTCTCTCTCGCTGCTCTTCGTGCTGGCCGCGCTCCCTGCCTGGGCCCAAACGATCCCCAATCCGAGCTTTGAGGAAAACGACCCGTTCGAGGTCTGGCCGGGCTACAGCGAGGGCAATGGCGCCGACATCATCGGCTGGATCGGAGAGCCGCTCAATCGCATCGGGATCAATCCCGCCGCGGATCCCGGGCGGGATCTGGCCGCCAACAGCCCGTTCGCCAACAACGGCACGATTCCGGATGGCGAACATGTCGCCTTGATTCAGAGCGCGGTGGATTTACCGACCACGCTGGCGACGACCATCAGCGGCCTCACCGCCGGGCAGAAATACCTGCTCACCTTCCGCGCCAATGCCCGCAACAATAACACCAACCGTCCTCGCCTGCATGTGGCGGTCGATGACGAGGAATTGCTGGTCAGCCGGATCATGAACGTGGCCGGCGCCGGCGCGGCCGCGCCCTATCGTTATCTCGCGGTGGAATTCACCGCCACGGGAGCGACCGCCGAACTGGTGCTGACCAATGACGAAGCCTCCGATTCCACGGTGGTGGTGGATGATTTCGCCGTCAAGCCTTCCCCCGGGAAATGGACGTATGAGGAATGGTTCGATGACGCCACTTCGGGCGTGGACCCGACCTATACCTACACCCATGCCTACAATCTGGCCACCGACGTGCCCGCGTTGGTCAACGATCTCGAATTCACCGGCGTCCTTGGCGCCAATCCCGCCATCCCCGGCATTTTTTCCCTCGCCGGCATGCCCAACGTCTATGCGGGGGACACCAACAACGTCGGGGAAGCCGGCATCGATCTTGCCACCAACTTCCTTTATGGCGGCAATCCCGGCACGCTGACGCTGGAAGGGCTGGCGCCCGGCTTGGAATACGTGCTCACGCTTTACTCCGTGGCGTGGGATGCGGTGGACCATCATCGGTGGATCACGTTCCGGGCGGGAGCGGATGAATTGTCCATCGATCAGGACGCCTTCGACAACGACAACGGCCTGCGCATCGACTACCGCTACACGGCGGACGCCACCGGCACGCTGGTGGTGACGACCAATCCCTTCACGGCCGATCCCGGACCGAATATCTGTTCCTTCCACCTTTACGCCTTCGCCAACCGGCTGGCCACCATTCCGGCCGCGCCGGAAATCGCCCAAAATCCCGCGGGCCGGCGGGTGCTGGTGGGAGAAGAGGTCTCCCTCACCGCGTCGGCCAGCGGCTCGCCTCCCTTGAGCTACCAATGGAAGCGCAACGGCGCCAACATCGCCGGCGCGACCTCGCCCACGCTGACGCAGCTCATCTCCGGCGGCACCGACGCCGCCGCCTACACGCTCACAGCCACCAACGCCCAAGGCACGGCCACCAGCCAGGAAGCCTATCTGGAAGTCTGGCAACCGGTGGAGGGCGCGTTGTTCAACACCGGAGTGGACAACGACGGCTTTCCGCTCCCCGGCGGCGAAGTCGATCCACATTACACCTTCCTGGAAAACCCCGAAGCGCCCGGCGTTGCCGACGCCTATATCCAGGAACCCATCCCCGGCGCCTGGCTGCCCAACAGTGAGACCTCCGCTTGGATCGGACCGGTGGTGGATACCGTGGGCGCGGCCGGTCCCGATCCGACGACGTATGTCTATAGCCACAAATTCACCGCTCCCGCCGGCGTCGGGCAATTCCTGATCCACGGCCGCTGGGCCACCGACAACCCCGGCACGGCCGTGCGGTTGAATGGTGCCGCGGCCGGCTCGGTCACGCTCAGCGGAGGGTTCAACGCTCTCACGCCGCTCAGCTTCACCACCGCCGATGTGCCCGCGGGCACGGTGGTGGCGGGGGAAAACTCGCTGGAGTTCGTCGTCGTCAATCAAGGCGTCGGCTACACGGGCCTGCGGGTGGACGGGCTGAGCCTGGCCACCATTCCCTCCGGCGTCGCACCCCGCATCACCGGCCAGCCGGACGCGGCCCGCACGGTCATCTCCGGCAATACCACCACGCTCCTGGTGCGTGCCTACGGCAGCGAGCCGCTGAGCTACCAATGGACGAAAAACGGCGCGGATATTGCCGGCGCGACCCAGGCGAGCCTGACGCTCGCCAATTTCAGCGCCTCCGACGTGGGGACGTATGCCGTGAAGGTCAGCAACAGCCTCGACAACGCCACCAGCGCCGATGCCGTGCTGAGCATCGCCGATGCGCCGCCGACCCTCACCGCGCAACCGGTGGGCGGCGTCTTCTCCTCCGGCTCACCCATCGCCCTCACTGTGGCGGCCTCCGGCAGCGAGCCCTTCACCTATGCCTGGACGAAGGACGGCGCGCCCGTCGCCGGCGCCACGGGCGCGACGCTCACCCTGCCGGGCGTTCCCGACGACGCGGGCACCTACGCCGTGAAGGTCACCAATGCCTTCGGCGCCGTGGACAGCGCTGCGGTGGAAGTGCAGGTCTTCACGGGCGTGCCCGGCCTCTTTGCCACGGGCGTCGATGCCTCCGGCGCGGGGCTGGCGGCGGGTGAGGATGATTCGCATTATGTGTTGTTGGTGAATGCCGACGGCGAATCCGACATCCAGGCCATCGTCCAAGGCAGCCTCCCCGGCGCGTGGTTTCCGAATGCCTCCAGCTCCCGCTGGATCGGTCCGCGTCTCGACACCGTTCAAGCTGCGGGTTATGACGGCGACGGCGGGGAAGGTCCCGGTGTGTATGTCTATCGCACTACTTTCAATATCAGCGGATTCGATCCCGCCACCGTTTTCGTCGTCGGGCAGTGGGCAACCGACAACTTCGGACGAGCGATCCGCGTCAATGATGCGGAAACGGATCAAACCAATGATGTCCAGTTCCCCAGCCTCTCGGACTTCCGTCTCGATTCCACCAACGCCACCTTCACCACCGGCCTCAACACGATTGATTTTGTGGTGGAGAATGCCGACGCCACGGTCGGTTATACGGGCCTGCGCGTGCAAAACATCCGGGCCTTCTCCACCGAGGGCGGCAGCGTGACGCCGCCGCTCACGCTGGGGAATCTCGGCATCACCCTCAACGCGCAAGGCCAGCCCGTCATCACCTTCACCGGCACGGCCAACACCGGCTACAGCCTCGAGCGTTCCCTCACCTTGGCGAACGGCAGTTGGGGAAGCATCGGCACGGTGACCACCGACGCCACCGGCGCCGCCACCCATACCGACACCGCTCCACCGGCCGGCGGCGTGGTGTTCTACCGCGTGGCGACGCTCCTCAATCCCTGACGGCCTTCGCCAGCGTCTGACTTGGCTTCGCGCCCCGAACCGCCCGCCGCGGTTCGGGGCTTTTCTTATCCGGAAAACCTCGGCGGGCCGGGATTGCCCGCTTTCGCGTGGAGTGATCCGAGGTAAGAACCCGCCATGCGACTTCGCGACAAATCCCTCATCGTCACCGGCAGCAGCAGCGGCATCGGCGCCGCCATCGCCCGGCGCGCCACCGCCGAGGGCGCGCGCGTCCTCATTCACGGCCTGGAGAAAGAAGCGGGCGAAGCCCTCGCCGCCGAACTCGGCACGACGTATGTGCCCGCCGACCTGGCCTCCCCCGACGCGCCCGCCGTGTTGATCGGCGCGGCCTTGGAGGCCTTCGGCCGGCTCGACGGCCTGGTCAACAACGCGGCGTGGATTCACCGCGGCCAGCTCGACTCCGTGACGGCCGAATTGTTCGACGCCATCATGGCCGTGAATTGCCGCGCGCCGTTGCTGCTCATCAAGGAGGCGTTGCCGCATTTGGCCAAAACCCGCGGCGCGGTGGTCAACATCGGCAGCGTCAATGCCTACGCCGGCGAGGAAAACCTGCTGCCGTATTCCATCTCCAAAGGCGCGCTCATGACGCTGACGCGCAACCTCGGCGATACGCTGCTGCGCCAGCGCGGCGTGCGGGTCAACCAGATCAACCCCGGCTGGGTGCTGACGGAAAACGAGATCAAGGCCAAGCGGGCCGAAGGCATGGCCGACGGCTGGTGGCGCGAGCTGCCGCCGATGTTCGCGCCCGCGCGCCGCATCCTCGCGCCGGAGGAAATCGCCGAGGGCGTCATCTACCTGCTGAGCGATGCCTGCGGGCCGGTCAGCGGCCAGGTGCTGGACCTGGAGCAGTATCCCTTCATCGGCCGCAATCCACCGAAGTGCTGATTCGTAGCGGAGGCGTCCCGCCCACCGCGGGCACGATGTTCGCGGCCACCGGCGCGATCCGTCATGACCCGCGCTTCCGCCGGCCTCGACATTGATGCAGAGAGGGATTTTCTCTGAACAAGGGCACGGAAATCGAAAGGAACATCGTGCCCGGCGGTGGGCGGGACCGCCTCCGCCACGATGATCACGGCACGGGCTTCGCGTCGTAGGCGACGCTGTGGCCGTCGTTGATGCGATACACGGCGAAGGCCCAATGCTCGCCGATCTGGGGCTGGCCGTGCGGGAACGCGAAATCCTTGACGCTGATGCTGACGGCGTGGCCGCGGCCGTCTTTGGCGCTGCGCCGGCCGGCCAGCAAGTGGGCCGGGGCCAGGGTCACGCCGAGCAGGATCGGCGCCTGGCCGGCGGGATTGCCCAATTCGCGGCGGCTCACTTTGCCGATCCAGAACGCCTCGGGACGCCGCGCACTGCCAGGCCGGCCGGCTTCGACCTCCTCGATCTGTCCGCAGAGGGATTGATACCAGCCGCCGAGCACCGGATGATCCGACAGCCGCCGCTGGGTCTGGAGGCGGTCGTTGTAGGCGTCGAAACGCCACAGCAACAGCGCCGCCCCGGTCAGAAGCGCCAGCGCCAGCAGGCATTTCAGGAACAACGGACTGAGGGTGACGGTTTCTTTCGGGGGAGCGGAACGAGCGGAAGCGCGGGCCATCGGGAAAACTTTTTATTGGAACACCCCGGCCCCCAACGCAAGGGCCGGCACGAGCAAAGTGGCGCCGGCGCTCAGATCTCGAACATCGGCTGGGCGGCGGCTTCGCGGGCGATGACGTCGGCGATGGTGTGGCGGCGCAGGAATTCGTCCACGACGCTCTGAAACTCGCCGAAGACCATGCCGAGGCCGCACGGTTTGGGCTGGCCGCAGCCGCAGTGGCCGGGCGTGCCGGGCAGCGAGCAGGCGAGCGGCTTGAACTCGCCATCGATGGCTTCGACGACCAAGGCGAGCCGGATATCCTCCGCGGGCCGGTTGAGCAGGTAGCCGCCCCCCACCCCGCGCTTGCTTTGCAACAGCCCGGCCCGTTTGAGGTCGAGCAGGATGTGTTCGAGGAATTTGACCGGCACTCTCGCCTGGTTGGACAGCTCCTGGATTTGCACGGGATGGGTCTGCCCCAGGCGGCCCATGGCCACCACGGCCCGGAGGCCATATTCCGCTTTCTTGGAGAGTCGCACGCGCCCTTACTTGCCGAAACCGGCGGCGGGCGCAAGCCCGGCCCGCTCCGGCAGACGTTTTTATTGCAGCATCTTCTCGCGCTCCAGCCGCAGCCCCATCTTGCGATAGAGCGTGGCGATGCTGACGCCGAGCATGGAGGCGGTTTTCTCGCGCGAGCCTTCATTGAACTTGAGCGTCTCGCGGATGAAGAGGCGCTCTTGCTTGCGGATGAAGTCGTCCAGCGAGGAGCCGATGGGCAATTGGTGCTTGACCCCTTCACGCTCGGCATCGCTCACCTCCACTTTCTGCGTGATCTTCGGCGGCAGGTCGGCGGGGCGGATTTTACCGCCCTCGGCGAAGGTGCACGCGCGCTCGATGGCGTTCTGCAACTCCCCGACATTGCCCGGCCAGGCGTAATTTTTCAGCAGGTCGAGCGCATAGCGGTCGATTTCCCCCACGGCGCTTTGGGTGAGGCGCGCGTGGTTCTTGAGGAAGTGGCGGGCCAGCGGCTCGATGTCGTCACGGCGCTGGCGCAGCGGCGGCACCTGGATCGGGATCACCGAAATGCGGTAGAACAAATCCTCGCGGAATTTTTCTTCCTTGAGCAGTTTTTCCAACGGCTGGCTGGAGGTGGCGATGAAGCGGGCGCTCTCCGCGGCGGCGAGCGAGCCGTTGAGGCGGCGGGCGGTCAGGCTTTCGAGATACGTGTCGAGCTGGCTCTGCAAGTGCAGCGGCAGATGATGGATTTCCTCCGCCACCACGGTGCCGCCCTGGGCGCGATGGAAAATGGTCGCACCGCCGGTCGCGCCGCCGAAAAGTTCCTGCTCCAGCAATTCGGGGGGCAGCGCCGAGCAATGCAGCACCTTGAACTGCGCGTCGCGGCGGTGGCTGCGGTCGTGAATGGCGCGGGCGACAAGCTGTTTGCCGCTCCCGAATTCCCCCTCCAACAACACGGGGCTTTCGTTGTCAGCGATTTTGCCGATCAACCGCAGGATGTCGCGGTATTGCGCGCTCTCGCCCACCATCGCCGACGAAGAACCGAGATCCGCTTCGCGCACAGGAGTCGCTTTCCGCGGCTCCGACGCGACGACGGAACTGCCGGCCAGCGCGCGGTTGATCGTCCGCTGCAAATCCTCGTTCTCGAAGGGCTTGGTCAGATAATCGAACGCGCCCAGCTTCATAGCCTCGACCGCATTCTCCACGGAGGCAAAACCCGTCACCATCACGACCAGCATCTGCGGATGCTGGCGACGACAGGTCTCGATGACCTGAAGGCCATTCATATCCCCAATGCGCAGATCGACGATCGCCAGTTCCGGTTTGATCGCTGCGATCGCCGATAACCCCTCACGTCCAGTCTGATAAGTAAATGTCTCATGCCCCATCCGTTTGGCCAGTTGGCTCATCAGATCCAGCATTCCTAATTCATCGTCAATGATGACAATTTTTGCCATAATGTTTATTGTGAAAATTCTGATTTGGTGTGAACCTTATCAGCAAGATTGAGGCTATAAACTATTTTTTAAGACTCAAAAACTGCTGGGAAGATCAATTATTCAACACCCATTAATCGATTGGCGGCAAAGCGCAACGTTTTTTTGCAAAAATGAGAATGTTAAGAAGTATCCCGTAGCGTGGGGCCTGGTGGCAGCAGCCGATTCGGAGATCGGTCGGGCGCGTCGGACGGGGCGCTTCTTTTCCGGCGGGCATCGCGTCGAAGAAATTTTCCTCGAGCCGAATTTCTCTCATGGCAGACGGTCCGGTTGTGGTTACTGGTAGTCACTCTGGCTGAAGCGGAGCAGCCGTGCTCGTTGTGAAAACCGGACCGTCGCATTCCGAACGCCGTCTGAACGGCCCGCCGATTCCCGACCACGAAGTGTCGCGGTGCATCGGGCACGGCTCGTATGGCGAAGTGTGGATGGCGCGGGCCGTCACCGGGGTGCTGCGGGCGGTGAAGGTGGTGCGGCGGGAGGATTTCGAACTGGAGCGGACCTTCGAGCGGGAATTCGAGGGCATCCGGGGCTTCGAGCCGATCTCGCGCAGCCACCCCGGCCTCATCGACATCCTGCACGTCGGCCGCAACCACGCGGAGGCGTTTTATTATTACGTGATGGAGCTGGCCGACGACCGTTACCGAGGCCGCTCCATCGTGCCGGGCGAATACGAGTGCCGCACGTTGGCCACGGACAAACAGGACGGCGGCAACATCGATCTGGACGCCATCATCCAGATCGGCCTCTCGCTGGCCGATGCGCTCGGCCATTTGCACGAGCACGGCCTCATCCACCGCGATGTGAAGCCGTCGAACATCGTCTTCATCGACGGCGTGGCCCAACTGGCGGACATCGGGCTGGTCGCCGCCTACGGCCAGCGCACCTACGTGGGCACGGAGGGATTCGTGCCGCCGGAAGGGCCGGGCACCCCGCAGGCCGACACCTACAGCCTCGGCATGGTGCTCTATGAGTTGAGCACCGGCAAAGACCGCCTGGAATTTCCCGCCGTCCCGGATGATTTCAGCCGCGTCGGCGACAAGAAAAAATGGCTCGCTCTCAACGAAGTCATCTGCCGTGCCTGCGCGCCGCTGCCCGCCGACCGCTATCCCCATGCCCGCGACATGGCCGAGGACTTGCGGCGCGTCCTGGTGGGGCGCCGGTCGAAAAAGAAAAGCCTCTTCCGCCGCAAGCGCTTCTGGGCCGCCGCCGCGCTGGTGGGGGCCTTCGCGCTGAGCCAGGCGCACAAGCCCGAGCCCGAAGCCGGGCCCTCCGCCCCCGTCGAGCCGACGGTGGTGGTCCATCCGCCGTCCCTTCCCGAAGCAGGGCCGACCTCCCCCGAACCGGAAGTGGCGCCCAAGGGGAACCTCCGCATCGTTTCCGACCCGTCCGGCGCCAGCGTCTGGATCGAAGACGAGCCGGCCACCCGGGGGGTGACGCCGCTGGAGATCACCGGCCTGCCGGCGGGGGACAAAAAAGTGGTCCTCCGCCTGCCGCGCCACCGCGAAGTCTCCTACATCGCCGTCATCACGGACGGCCAAACCACCGTGCTGACGCCGACCTTGGAATTCTGGAGCCCGCCCGTGCCCGGCCAGCCGTGGCGCAACAGCCAGAACATGGAATTTCTGCCGCAGGGAGACGAACACGTCGCGGTGCTGCCGACGACGCGGGATCACTTCGTGCAGGCCCACGGCGGCAGCATCCGGGAAGGGGAAACCCTCCCGTGGATCGACCCCCAAACCGGCCAATTCATGAGTTTCATCGTCTTCGTGCCGAAGGCGGACGCGGAGACCTACCGCGACTGGAGCCAGGTCCGGGACCTCACCGCCGGTTATTTCAGCAAGGACCACTACTACCGCATCGAGCCGGTGGAGGAAGGCATCAACCCCGACCGCAGCGAAGACATCTCCGATCATCTGGCCTTCCGTCTCGTGGCCGGCCTGCATCTGTTCGGCGATGTCATCATCGAAACCACCCCGCCGGGCGCGGAAGTCTTCATCGGCAATGCCTCGCGCCCGCTCAAGGAAGTCACCCCGTTGAAGCTGGAGCACCAACCGATCGGATCGGTGGAATATTCCCTCCGCTTGCCCGGGTTCCTCCCCACCAAAGTCGGCGGCGAGATCAAAGCCGGAGAAATCATCACCCTCGCCGCCACGCTGGAGCGCAGCCGGGTCGCGGTCTTCGACCAGGAATGGACCAACAGCCTCGGCATGAAATTCCGCCCCATCGAAGGCCGGCAATTCGCCCTCTGGGAAGCCCGGATGCAGGATTACCAGGCGTTCATCGAAGTCACTGGCCACCCTCATGAAACCGATCTCGACCTCACCCCGCTCCATCCCGTGGTGGCGGTCAACCGCGCCGATGCGGAGGCCTTTTGCCAATGGCTCACCGAAAAAGAGCGCCACGAAGGCTTGATCGAAAAGGACACCCACTACCGCCTGCCCACCGATGCCGAATGGAGCCTCGCCGCCGGCATCCCCAGCGAGCGCGGGGGCACGCCGGGCGACCGCCATCTCAAGATCCGGGGGGAATATCCCTGGGGTTTCGTGTGGCCTCCGCCACCGGGCAGCGGCAACTATGCCGATGAATCCGCCGTCGATGCCGACATCGACCCGCGGAGCGGCGGCCGGCTCAAAGGCAACGACGGCTTCCCCTCCGTGGCGCCCGTGGGTTCGTTCACCCCCAACGCCAACGGCCTTTACGATATCGGCGGCAACGTCTCGGAGTGGGTCATCGAAGACTTCGGCGGCACGGAGGCCAACACGTTCAGCAGCTATGGTGTGGTGCGCGGCGGCAGTTGGTCCGATTGCCGGAAAGAAGACCTGCACTCCTCCTTCCGCAAAGCCCTCGGCGTCGAAGTGCGCGACTCCGTCACCGGCTTCCGCGTCGTTCTCGCCCGCGGCGCGATCCCCTCCCGTGACGCGCCGAAACCGCCTTCGCCCGGGAGAACGAGGCGCAGGTAGTTTTCAGTATTTCAGTTTTCAGCTCAGGTCCATCCCGTCCATTTCATCAATCCTCCCGGCCCAATGTCATGCTGGCCAGGTCCACGGCCCAAGGACGGCCATCAGGACCGACGAGAAACGTCAGATATTCCTCCACATACATGCCGAGCGGCAGTTTGAAGACATGGCGATTCACCGGAGTGAGCCGGTAGTCCACCATGTTTTCGGTGGTGGCGTAGAGATGGCCGAATTTTTCATGCACGACGAGCGGGATGAATTCGGGGCCGTAACTTCCCAGATAACTTTTCCACGGCGCGGGCATAACTCGCGGCGCGGCGGCGACGCGGGTGAATTTCTGATCGCCGACAGCGAGCGAGACGACGCGGCCCTCGGCGTCGCGCTCGACGATCACCTCCGCGTCGGCATGGAGGCGGCTGTTGAGCCGATAGCGGGTCGGCTCCACCGGCTGCAACCGGCAGGGCTGGGTGGCGTAGTTGCCTTTCAAGACGTTGCCCTCGGCCGCCGGCTCGATCTCCCACCAGTAACTGGCCGACTCCCACGCGCCGGCGAGGGCGTTCAACTCTTCCCGCGACGGCGTGAAAGAGGCGGGCGGAGCGGGCGGTTCGACTTGGAATTTGACCTTCAGCATCAGATCAAGCGCCAGATCGGCGAGACGCTTGGTGCGGCCGTTGGCGATATCCTCGTTGCTCAACACGACGACGCCGAGCTTTTCCTCCGGCAGCCAGGTCAGCGACGTGCTGTAGCCATACACCGCGCCGCCATGCCCGACGGTGCGGCGGCCGCGGAATTCCCCCAGCGCGAAGCCGAGGCCGAAGGGACCTTTCTCCGCGAATTGCGGCTGCCACATCGCGGCCAGCGTGCCCGGCTTGAGCACGCGGCCGCCGCCAGGCGCCTCGCCATCGGCCGCGAGCAGGGCGAGGAAACGCGCGAGGTCGCCGGCCGTGGTGTAAAGATTGCCGGCCGGCACGGTGCCGAGATCGAAGAGCGGCGACAATCGGCGCGCGAAGCCGCCCCGGCCGTCGGCCACCCGCAGATGCGAAGGAATGATTTTTCCCTCGGGCACGTCCTTCTTCAACCAAGCCGACCGCGTCATGCCGAGCGGCCCGAGAATGTGCCGCGCCTGCCATTCGGGAAACGACGCTCCGGCGGCCTCTTCGACCAGTTTGCCCGCCAGGCTCGGCGCGATGTTGGAATACCGCGTCATCGCGCCGGGACGAGTGGCGAGCACGCCGCCACGCAGGCTGCCCACGGTGGCATCGAGCGACGGTTCGAGCGGGTCGAAATACCCGCCCGTATTCACCTCGCGCTGCAAGCCGGAGCGATGGCTGAGCAACTGCCGGAGCGTGACCGGCGGCTCATCGGGAAAAGGATTCACCGGCAGCCATTTCGCCTCCACCGGCGCGTCGAGGTCAAGCTTCCCCTGCTCCACCTGTTGCATGACCGCGATGGCATTGAAGAGTTTGGACACCGAACCGGCGCGGAAGACACTGTCTGTGGAAGCTTCGCCGAACGCGGCCTCATACACCGTGGTGGTTCCATCCACCCACGCCACGCTCACGCCTTCGATGGTCCACTCCGCCATTTCCCGGCGGACTTCGGCTTCAAACTCGGGCGTGACGGCAGCGTAATCGGCGGCGGCAAGGGTGGTCATGGTGGCGAGAAGACAGGCGGCGTGTTTCATCGGGTTGTCGGAGTTATAGGTGATGGTGGAGCGCGGCGAGCAGGGCATCGATCTGCTCCGGCGCATGGGTGGCGCAGACGGCGAAACGCAGCACGCCTTCCGGCCCGAGGCCGGCATACGCGCCGATGGCGGGCACAATAAACCCTTCCGCGCGCAGGGCCAGATGCAAACGCCGTATGTTGGCCGCATCGCCGATGACGACGCCGACCTGCGCGGCCGGTGTCTCCGGCACGTCCACGCCCAACGCGCGCAGCCCCGTGTGCAAACGCGAGATATTCCGGCGCAACCGCTCGCGGAAAGACGGGTCGCCCGCGATCAGGGCCAACGATTGGGCGGCGGCGGCGGCCACCGGCGCGGGCGGCGCGCTGGCACCTTCATAATAATGGGACGAGCTTTGCGCCTGCGCCATGAACGGCGCGTCACCGGCGATCACTCCACCGAATCCACCGAGCGCCTTGGCCAAGGTGCCGCCGGCGATCAAGGCCACGCCCTCCACGCCGGGACCTCCGTTCGCGGCCGGCCACAGCCCGAAATGCTCCAGCGTGCCGCGCCCGTGCTCACCCAGCACGCCCACGCCGTGGGCATCGTCGAGCAACAGCGTGGCCGGCGCATAGTCACGCAACACGGCCAGCGTTTCCGGCACCGGAAACAACAA
>CAZQUC010000064.1:0-14215 GCA_964596095.1 uncultured Enterobacteriaceae bacterium | reverse complement strand
TCCTGTCCTCCGCTCTCCTGTTCGCCACGCTGGCCGGCTCCGCTCCGGCCGATACTCTGGAGCCTGCCTGGGCGGTTCTTCCCGAAGAGGCGGCTGATCCTGGCTATCCTTTCCACACTTACCCGTGGTTCACCTCGACCCATAGCAGTGTGCGCGGCGTGGCCTGCAACCCCACCAACGGCAACGTGCTGGTGCTGGCCGGCGCCGCCTTCACCCTGCCACCCGATACCGAACGCGCCATCTGGGTGCTGGACTCGGAAGGCAACGCCTTGCACTCCCTGAGCCTGGACGGCTTGCCTTCCGCCCCCGGCGGCGGCTTTCCGCTCGACATGATCGGCGTGGCCGACGACGGGGTGGTTTATGCGGGAGCGCTCGACACCCGGGCGGCGGGCAACAACACCGCGCGCAATTTCCACCTGATGCGCTGGGAGAATGACAGCGACCCCCTCGTGGCCGACGACCCGATCTATCCGACGCTGGCCTTTCAGGGCGACCCCGCCGGCCTCAACGAAGAGACGGGGGAATCCCTCAACGGCCAGCGCTGGGGGGATTCCCTCGATGTGAAAGGCGCGGGCGCGGACACCAAGATCGTCATCGGCGCCCGCGGCTCCGGGGCCATTTGCATTTTCGACACCGAAGACGGGGCCGAGTTCACACCGCATCTGATCAATGGCGCAGGTCCGTCGGGGGGCATTCTCGGGATCGCCTTCGGCCCGGACATCACCGGCTACGACGACCCGTCCACGACCGAGGTGGAGGATCTGACACTCCTGACGGTCTTCTCCAAAATCAACAACGACGCCGTGCTGCGCCGAGCCGCCATCCGGACGGACACGTGGCAGCTCGTCTCGCTCGCCCTTTACAACGGGAGCGCGGGGAATCCGCCCACGCTTCCCGGCGCCACCACGACATCACTGGGCAGCCATCCCGCCACCGGCCGCCTGGGTGGACTGGAATTTCTGGCCGCCGCGGATCAGGTCAATCTGCTGACCTGGTCGTCCATCACGGCGGAGACCTCCAGCGGGGCGCTCGTGCTGGAAGACATCGAAGTGCTGCCCGCGGATTTCGCCAATGCCAACGCCACCGGCGCCATCGACTTTTTCGTCGCGGGCGAAGGCCAGACGCCGGGCCAGAACGGCATCCCGCCGCGTGATCGCCTTTACGTGGTGGATAGCAACAACGCCATCGTCGCCTATAACATCATCCCGCCCACCACGGACATCCCCCCGTCCTTCACCCTCCAGCCGCAGGGGTATCCGGCCGCGACGCCGATCATCGCCGGGTGGAAGGCCGCTTTTTCCGCCACCGCCAGCGGCACGCCGACCCCCACCTACCAATGGCAGCGTGAGGGCGTGGACATTCCCGGCGCCACCGAAGCGGGCTATCTGCTCGATCCGGTGGCCGAGGCCGACAGCGGCGCGACCTTCACCGTAGTGGCGAGCAACGCGGCCGGCAACGTCACCAGCGATCCCGCGGTGTTGACCGTCGTGCCGCGGGTGGATACCGAGGTGATGACCGGCGGCTGGAAACTCGCGCCGGGCGCGCGGCCCTATCTCGATTCCGGCGATCTCCAGCGCGGCCTGGCTTACAATGCGGCCTTCAACCAATTGGTGCTCGTCAGCCGCACCGCTGTGACCGGGTTGCCCAATCCTGCCGTGGTGGTGCTCAACGCCGCCGATGGCAGCGAGGTGCAGGATGAAGGGCAGACGCGCGCCTTGCGCCTGACCACCCTGGATGGCGAGACGGTGGTCTCGGGCGGGTTGTTTCTCCTCAACACCATCGGGTGCGGCGGTGACGGCGCGGTCTTCGCCACCAATCTCGTGGTCAATGACGGCGGCGCGGCGTTCCGGGTTTACCGCTGGCAGGACACCTCGCCCGAGAGCGAGCCGACCATCGTCTTCGAAGGCGACCTCTTCGGCAACCTGCGTTGCGGCGACTTCATCGGCGTGCGCGGCTCCGGCAATAGCACGCAGATCCTCGTGGGCGCGCGCGATGCCCGGCAGTTTGCCATCCTCACCACCGAGGATGGCGGCGCCACCTTCACGCCGACGGTCTTCGATCTCTCCGAGGCGGAAAACGTGGTCCCTACGCAGTTCTTCATCTCCGCCTTCGGCCAGGGTAATACGATCTGGACCAAGGAGCAGGGCGGCAGCTTGAAACGCCTGGAGTTCGACCTCGGGGCCGCCACCGCCGCCGTCACCCACACGTTCCCCGCCGCGCAATTCGCCAGCGGCGTCTCGCCTATCGCCATCGACCCGGTGACCGGCCTGCTGGCCGGGGTCAATGTCCGGGAAACGCCGGACAACCTGCGGCTCTACGACGTGAGCGATCTCGAAGCCGGCCCGGCTTTGCTGGACCTGGAATTCTTCGCCACCGACAACGCCAATGTCAACGCCACCGGCGCGGTCGCCTTTGGCAACGGCTTCGTCTATGCGCTCGACACCAACAACGGCCTCGTCGCCCAGCAGGTGAACTTCGGCCCGCCGCCCGTCGCGGAACCCGCCGTGTTAACGAACCTCACCTATACCGGGACGACCTTCAGCTTCCTGCTCAACGGGGTCAGCGGCCAAACCTACCAGGTGGAAACCTCGACCACGCTACTGGAGGATTCGTGGACCGACGGCCCGGAAGTCACGCTCGCCGGCGCTTCGCAGCTCGTGGAACTGACCGTGCCCGAAGGCGCCCCGGCCGTGTATTACCGGGTGGTTACCGTGACGCCGTGAAGCTCGCCGGGTAAGGTGGCCATCATGGCCGCCGTGGAAGGCGTCTTGCCTTCCACCTTGGGCGTTGGGCGTGTGTTGCCAATGGGCTGGCCCCGCGGAAAAGGGCCGCCACCGGCGCACCCTCCGGCGGGACGCCGGACGAGGCGGGCCGGAGGCGCCACCCCTACCCATGCCGCCGCTTCGTGGCTCACCGCCCGAATTTCTCCACCCACTGGGGCAAGGCCTCGACGATGGTTTGCTTGCGACGGCGGGAGCTGATTTCCCACACGATGGGTTTGTCCTTCGGCACGAGGGGCATGAGGGTGTCGAAATCGACGCCCCCGGCGGTGAGGGGCACGCGGTGGTCCTTGGCGGGCCATTCCACGTCGTGGAGATGGCAGCCGAGCCAATAGCCGCGCACACCGCGCAGGTATTCCTCGTGGTCGAGCAGGCCGAGGTCGTGCTTGCGCTGGACGTGGCCGAAATCATGCCAATAGCCGACCCACGGGTTGTCCTTGAAATGCTCCTGCAGGCTGAGCATCTCGCGCTCGCTGGGCACTTGCTCGTAATGGCTGCGGCTCTCCACCGCCACCGGCACGCCGACCTGCTTCGCCTTCTCCACGATCTGCTCCAGCGCCTCGATAGCCCGCTGGTAATAGAGCGGCGCTTTCTCTTCCCGCGCCTCCAGAAAGCGGAGTTTCAGCTTGATAAACTCGCGCGAATTCAGCTTCCCTTCCGCCAGCATGTCCTCCAGCGGCTGGGTGAATTTTTTGATCGGCACACTGCCCATGTGCAGGACGACGTAGCGCGCCTGGAATTGCTCGGCGAATTCCAGCGTCTTCAACGTCAGGTTCATCGCCCGGTCGCGCTCGTGCGGCCGGTGCGAGGTGAACTCGTAGGCGTCCGGCGCGTCGATCATCAACTCCACCGGCGAGGGGCAGAAATTGTGCAGCCCGGAGACTTTGATCTTGCCCTCCTTGAACGCCTTCTGGAGGCCCGGCAGCAACGAGACTTTCAGCCCGTGGCTGATCTCGATGGTATCAAACCCCATCGACAGGATCTCATTGACGACGGTCTCGCCGTCCGAGTGACGGTGGCTGTTCCAGCAGGTGGAGAATGAAAGCATGGGTGGAGAAACAAAAAGGGGCGTCCCGCTCGATACGGTTCGCTGAAGATTTTTTACAGAAGGAAAGGAAGGCAGGGAAGGTTCTTCAGCACGATTTCTTTGCTTCCTTCCCTTCCTTCTGTTCGAATTCGACGGGGGTGAACAGGAGCGGGGCGTCCCACCTGCCCGAGGGTTTGTTACAACCCGATGTCGGCCCACGCGAGCGAAAGTCACCACGCCCGGCCGCGTGGATCATGCGGCTCACAAGGCGGCGAGAATGGCGTCCGCCATCTCCCGCGTGCCGACGCGGGTCGTGCCTTCGCTCCAGATGTCGCCGGTGCGGTAGCCTTGCGCGATGGCATGCTGGACGGCGGCCTCGATGGCGTCCGCCGCCTCGTTCAGCCCGAAGCTGAACCGCAGCAGCAGCGCCGCGGACAAAATCTGCGCGATGGGATTAGCGATCCCCTGCCCCGCGATGTCGGGCGCACTGCCGCCGCTGGGTTCGAAGAGGCCGAAATACAACCCCTCGCTTTTTTGCGCGCCGAGGCTGGCGCTGGGCAACATGCCGAGCGAGCCGGCGATCATGGCCATCTCGTCGCTGAGGATGTCACCAAAGAGATTCTCCGCCAGCACCACGTCGAAGCTGGCGGGACGCCGCACGAGCTGCATCGCGGCATTATCGACATAGAGATGGTCGAGCGCCACGTCGGGAAACTCCTTCGCCACTTCAGTGACCGTCGCGCGCCAGAGCAGGCCGTTTTCCAGCACGTTGGCCTTGTCGATGGAGGTGAGCTTTTTCCGCCGCGTGCGGGCGGCGGCGAACCCCACGCGCGCGATGCGCTCGATCTCGCTCTTTTTATAAACCATCGTGTCCACGGCGGTCAGCTCACCGTCCACCTCGCGGCAAAATTTGGGCTGGCCGAAATACAGCCCGCCGGTCAGCTCACGCACGCAGAGCACGTCGAAGCCGTCGGGGATCAGCTCGTTTTTCACCGGCGAGGCGTGGGTGAGCGCGGGATAACACACCGACGGCCGCAGATTCGCGAAGAGGCCGAAGTGCTTGCGCAGGGGCAGCAGCGCGCCGCGCTCGGGTTGCTCGTTCGGCGGCAGGTGCTCCCATTTCGGCCCGCCCACCGAGCCGAAGAGAATGGCGTCCGCGGCCTCGCAGGCGGCCAGCGTTTCCTCCGGCAAGGCCTTGCCTTGGGCGTCGATGGCCGCGCCGCCCACCGGTTGCTCGTTGAAGGAACAGGTGAAGGCGAAACGCCCGCCCGCGCGGCGCAGCACGTCGAGCGCCACGGCCATGACTTCCGGGCCGATGCCGTCTCCCGCGAGCACGGCGATGTTCAGGTTTTGACTCATGCGTCCGAGACATGGCGCGGCCGCGCGGACGGTCAAGATTCAAACGCGACGGGCCCCGTGGCGGGGGCGTCCCGTCCACCGCGGAGAGGACTTGCCCGGCAGAAAGCGGGAAGCGCCAAAGCCAACGCCCGCAGCCCGCATGCCGCCCCGACGAGAAGGATCTCCGACAAGGAACGCTGACTCCGCGATCCACACCATGCCCGCGGTGGGCGGGACGCCCCCGCCACGATTTTCATGACAGCGCGATCACAATGAGACAGGCTGCGCGCATGAGCCTCCGTCCGCACGAAATCATCCGCGCGTCCGCCGGGTCCGGGAAGACGTATCAACTGACCTTGCGCTTCCTCCGCCTGCTGGCCCTCGGCGCGGCGCCCGACCACATCGTGGTGCTGACCTTCACGCGCAAAGTGGCGGGCGAGTTCTTCGTGAAAATCGTGCGACGTTTGGCGGAGGCGGCCGATGACGACGCGGCAGCGCGGCGGTTGGCGGAGGAACTGGCTGCGCCCTATCGCGAAGCAGCCACGCGGCCGGAGGATGATCCCGCTCCCTCGCTGGACCCCGTATCCCAGGCGCGGCTGGAAGCGCTCGCTCCCCATGATTTCCGCGGCCTCTTGCGCGCGCTCATCGACCGCCTGCACCGGCTGCGTCTCGGCACGATGGATGGGTTCTTCGCGCGGATTTTGCGCGGGTTCCCGTATGAATTCGGCCTCAGCGGCGACTTCTCCGTGCCGTCGGAGGAAATAGCGCGGCTGGAGCGCCAGCGCGTGCTGGGCCGCTTGTTCGCGGTCACGGCCGATGGTCTCACGCCCGCGCAGCGCGATTTTTTCGAAGCCTTCAAACAAGCGACCTGGGGCAAGGAGGAGTATGCCCTCTCCCGTCTGCTCGATGCCTTCGTGGAAGCCCGGCACGCGTGGTGGCTGGACGCGCCATTCCAGGAGCAATGGGGTCAGCCGGACACGATCTGGCTGGACGGCGCGCCGTTTCCACCCTTGGACGACGCCGGCCTGGAGGCGCGGCTGGGCGAGTTGCAGGCCGCGCTGGGCGGCGTGCCCAACTTCACCCCCAACCAGCAGCAGCAGTGGCAGGACTTGCGGGCCGCGCTGCGTGAAAAACCGCTCCGCAGCGGGTTTGAGAAACCGTTCTTTTATTACATCGGCAAACTGTCGGACTGGCCCGCGGCCGGCGGGCTGGAGCCGGTGACGGTGAAGATCTACCAAAAGAGCATCACCTTCTCCGCCTCGCAGTGGAAGGCCTTCCGTGAATTGCTGGGCCACGTGCTGGCCTCCGAACTCGCGGCGGCCTGCGCGCGCACGCAGGGCATCTGGCTCATCCTCAGTCATTACGAGACCGCTTATCATCATCTGGTCCGCCGCGCGGGCCGGCTGTCGTTCACGGACGTGCAAACGCTGCTGGCCGGGCTGGCGGGCACCCAGCGGCGCGCGGACGGCGCCTCCCCACTGACCGGGCTGGACCTGGCCTGGCGGCTGGATGGCCGTTTCGACCATTGGCTGCTCGATGAATTCCAGGACACCAGCCTGGTGCAATGGCGCATCCTGCATCCGCTGGTGGCGGAGGCCTTGCAGGACGACAGCGGCCGCCGCACTTACTTCCACGTCGGCGACGCCAAGCAGGCCATCTACCATTTCCGCGATGGCGAGGCGCGGCTCACGGACCGGATTCTCGCGCACTATGGCGGCGGCCTCGGCGTGCGCCGGCTCGATACGTCCTACCGCTCCGGGCCATCGGTGCTGGAGGCGGTCAATCAGGTCTTCGGCGCGGACGCGGTGATGCGCGGCCAATTTCCCGCCGAGTCCGTGCAACGCTGGCGCGACCTCTGGCAACCGCACACTTCCAGCCAGCCGACGCTCCGAGGATTCGCCGCGCTCGTGCGTCCGCCCGATTTGGAAACGCTCGCCGCAGACATGCCGGAAGAGCCGGCCGGTCCGGCGCTGCCGCCCGCCTTCGTCGCGGAATTGCATGTCATCGCGGCCGTGTTGCGGGAAATCGATCCGCCCGCGCGCGGGATGTCGTGCGCGGTGCTCACCCGCAGCAATAGTGACGCGCAGCACGCGGCCGCGTGGCTGCGCGCCGCCACCGGCCTGCCCGTGGTGGCGGAAGGGCGGGAAGCTCCGGGGCTGGACAATCATCCGGCGCGGGCGCTCCAGGCGTTGCTGCACTACGCCGCACATCCGGGCGATACTTTCGCGCGCGAAGCCGTCCGCATGTCCCCGCTGCGCGAGGCCGCCCTCGCGCAGAGCTGGGAGGTGGAATCCTTGCCGAGGCGCGTGCTGGCGCAGATTTTCGACGACGGCTTGTCCGCCTGCGTCGGCTTCTGGATCACCGCTTTGCGCGCCACGCGGCCGGACCTCGACCGCTTCAACCTCGCGCGGCTGGAAACACTGCGCGATCTTGCCGTCGCCTTCGAGCAGGAAGGCGGCGCGGATCTCGACGAATTCCTGGCCACCGTGCGCGGCGCCACGCTCAAGCCCGAGCCCGGCGGCGCGGCCACCGTGCGTTGCCTGACCATCCACAGCGCGAAAGGGCTGGAATACGACGTGGTTTTTTTGCCCCGCCTCGACGGCGATTCCTTCGCCACCGCGGACTCCGAATGGCTGCGGGCGCGCTCCGAGGAACTGGAGCCGCGCTGGTATTTGCGCACGGCGAAAAAAGAGTTGGCCGAAGCCGATCCCGTGCTGCGACAGGCGCGTGCCGACATGGTGGACGAGGCCGTCTATGAAGAGTTCTGCTGCCTCTATGTCGCGATGACGCGGGCCAAGCGCGCGCTGTATCTCGTCTCGGCGCGACCGGGAGAGCACAACAAGAGCGGGACCAGCACCAAGCGCAATGCCCTGAGTTGGATCGACGCCGCGTTGGCCGGAACGGCGGCATCCGACGACTCCGCGCCGCCCACCCTGGCCGCCGCCGGCGCGAGCTTCGAGCTGGCCTGGCATCACGGCGCGGCCGATTGGTTCGCGGAAGTGGTCGCGTCCACCCCCGCCTCCGCTGCCTCCGCCACCCCGCCGGAGCCGCCCACGCCCGCATTTTTCCCCGCCCCGGCGGAGCCCGCGCCGGCCCGCCGCGCCTTGGCTCATTCGCCCTCCGGCCGCGAGCGCTGGCAGCTGGACATCGCCGCGCTGACCTCGCCCGAGCGGCCGGCGTCGCGAAAAGCCGGGGAACTCGTGCACCAATTGCTCGCCCAAGTGGTGGACCCGGCCGAGCCGTCGGCGATGCGCGCATGGTTCGCGCGGCGTTATCCGGAGCCGACCGCCGCGGAGCGCCAGGCGCTCGCCGAAGCGGAAGCCTGCCTGGAGACCCCCGTTCTCCGCGACGCCCTGCAGCCCGGCCCCGGCCGGCTCTGGCGCGAGCGCGGCTTCGAAATCATCCTCGACGGCGAATGGGTAACCGGAACCTTCGACCGCGTCCTGGTCGGCGACGGCCGGGCGCGGCTCTTCGATTTCAAAACCGATGACTTCGCCAAAACGAGCGCCCAAGCGCTCGACGCGCGCGTCGCCGCTTACCGCCCGCAGCTCGAACTCTACCGCCGCGTCCTCGCCCGCCTCACCGGCCTGGAGGAGAGCGCCATCGAAGCGGTCTTGGTTTTCACCAAACTCCGCCGCGCGGTGGTCGTCGCGTGAAGGTTCGCATCGGCCCTCTACAGCCTACCGGCCGCGCGCCGCTCCCGCCCGCCGGCTGATGAGCACCACCGCCACCAGCACCAACACTCCCGCCAGCGCCACGCGATGCGGCACCGGCTCGTCCAGCACCAGCTTGCCGAGCAGCACCGCGACGATCGGATTCACATACGCATACGTCGAGACCCGTGCGGGCGTGCTCACTTCCAGCAGCCAGACATAGGCCGTGAACCCGACCAGCGACCCGATGAGGCACAGGTAAACCCAGGCCCACACCGACGCTGCGGTGACCGCGCCGGGATCGAACCGCGCCGCTTCGCCCGCCACCAGCCCGGCCAGCATGAGGGCCACCCCGCCCGCCACCATTTGCATGGCGATGCCGAGCAGCGCGGAAGCGGGCTTCGCCGCGTGGCGCGCGTAAATGGAGCCGCTCGCCCAGCACACCGTGGAGGCCAGCAGCACCAGCGCGCTGAACGACGGCACCAACCGCACGCCCTCGTCGCTGCGGCTGAAGACGATGAGCGACACGCCGAAGAAGCCGATCACCAACCCCAGCACCGTGACCACCCCCGGCGCCCGGCCCCCGGGGCGCGCCCAGTCGGCGAGCAGAATCCACAGCGGCGTGGCCGCGATGATCAACGCCGTCAGCCCGGTGGGCGTGGTTTGCTCGGCCCAGGTCACGCCGCCGTTGCCGGCCAGCAGGAGCAGCGCGCCGATGATCGCGGCACTCCGCCATTCCGCCCACCCCGGACGCGGCGCGCCCTTCCACCGCATGAACCCGTAGAGCAACGCCCCCGCCAATAAAAAGCGGCTCCCCGCCATGAGGAACGGCGGCAGGCTGTCGATGGCCAGCCGGATGCCGAGATAGGTCGAACCCCAAATGAGATACACCGCCGCGAACGCCGCCAGCACCAGCCACAACGGGGCGGCGGCGCGGCGCCGCGCGGTGGACGTGGCGGGAACCGGCGTCGGGGAAGAGGACGGCGGAGTGGCGAGCCGGTCGCCTGTGGAAAGGGGCAACGACTCGTGGCAAGTGCCTGGACAGTGGCTGTTCATGGAATGTGGCGTCGGGGAACGGCCAGCAGCGGAAAACAAAACACCCACCGCCGTTGGCCGGAGGTGGGTGTCTGCAAAAATTCGCCGTGTCGGATCATTTACGGCAGTGCCACCCCCTCGCCCGGACGAGCCCAGGCCTTGGCTCCCCACGGCAGGGTGGGGAACTGACCGGCTCGAACGCAGGTGGCGTGGCGTGACATAGAGAGGCGTCGATACGAGGGCCGTCTCCCTTTGTCAAGCCGGACGGCGTCCGGCGCGGTGGAGGGAAACCCTTTTCAAATGTTGAATCATCGCCTATCGATGGCGGCCCCGTCATGAATTGGCTCACCCAGATCCTGTCCGTCGCTTGGTTCAATCTGCGCTCGTTGCCGGAACGCAAGGGCGCGGCGCTCTCGGCGGTGGTCGGCATCGCGGGCGTGGTCGTGGTGCTGGTGGGGGTGCTGGCGATCGCGGCCGGCTTCCGCAAAACCTTGATGGCCACCGGTTCGCCGGACGCCGCCATCGTCCTGCGCGCCGGTTCGGACAATGAGATGAACAGCGGCCTCACCCGCGAGGAAACACGCCTCATCGCCGACGCGCCGGGCCTCGCGCACGGTCCTTCCGGGCCGCTGGCCTCCGCCGAATTGTTCGTCATCATCGACCTCCCCAAACGCACCACCGGCACCGACGCCAACGTGCCCTTGCGCGGCGTGGAAGCGGCGGCCTTCGAGGTGCGCGACAACGTGCGCGTCGTGGAAGGACGGCGCTTCGAGCCGGGCAAAAGCGAAATCATGGCCGGCGTGGGCGCGGCGCGGGCCTTCGCCGGCCTCGACCTGGGACGGGAACTCAAAATCGGCCTCAACACATGGACGATCGTGGGCCTCTTCAGCGCCGGCGGCGGCGCGTCGGAATCCGAGATCTGGACCGATGCCGCCGTGTTGCAGCCCGCCTATCATCGCGGCAGCACCTACCAATCGGTGTATGCGAAGCTCGAGCACCCCGACGCCTTCACCACCTTCAAAGATTCGCTCACGGAGAATCCGCAGCTCAAAATCAAGGTCGAGCGCCTCACCGATTTCTTCGCCGAACAATCGACCTTGATGAGCAACTTCATCACCACCTTCGGCGTCTTCATCGCGTCGATGATGGCGCTGGGCGCGCTCTTCGCGGCCCTCAACACCATGTATGGCGCCGTCTCCGCCCGCACGCGCGAGATCGCCACCCTGCGCGCCCTCGGGTTCGGCGCCGGCCCCATCATTGTGTCCGTGCTTGTGGAATCGATCGCGCTCGCGCTGCTTGGCGGCGCGCTTGGCGCGCTCGGCGCCTATGTGGCCTTCGACGGCCTGCAAACTTCCACGGTCAACTGGCAGACCTTCAGCCAGGTCACCTTCGCCTTCGCCGTCACGCCCGGCCTGGTATTGTCGGCGATGGCCGGCGCGGCCGGCCTCGGCCTCCTCGGCGGCGTCTTCCCCGCCTTCCGCGCCGCCCGCCTCCCCATCGCCGCGGCGTTGCGCGAGACGTGAGCCCTTCTGGAGAGCGGATGGCTTGCCTCCGCTCTGGGGGGGTGAGGGGCTTGCCCCTCGGGGTGGGGAAAAGACGGGACGGGGAAAAAAGAAGGCGGTCGCGGGGATGATGAGAGCACCTCACCGGCAAGCCGGTGAACGGAAAAAGCGAGGGCAAGCCCTCGCACTCCAAAAGAGGCGCGGGTGCGGAGAAACCCCTTGCTCCGCACCCGCTCTCTGTCTGTCTCTCTGTCTCTCCGGGAGATCGCTTCAACGTCGTTCTCCGAAGATATTCCCCAACAAAAATCGGGTTATTCGCGCTCGCCGCCCGCGCCACCGGCCCAGTGGCCGGACACTTCGGGATACGAGTTGCGCCAATGGTCGCGGCCAAGGCTGAAGACGCGTTGCTTGAGCTTGCCGAGCGAGTCGGCCTGGAGCGCGAGCTGGTTGGAATCGGGCCGATTATGCCACTCGGCGTGCAGGTAGGTTTCCAGGGCCACCACCACGCGCTTGAGCAGGTTCACATCCTTGAGCGTGGACTTGTCGTTGCGTTGTTCGGTGATCATTTTCCGCAGGAAACGTTCCTGGCGGTCGGCCCACAGCAGGGCGTTGTCGAGTTTGGCAATGCCGCCGACCAGCGAACCGTCGGCGTAAATTTGCGGCGGGTCGATCTTCGGATCGCTCTTGCGCACGGGCAGCACCGAGATGGGCTTCTCACCCACGCCTTCGGTGTCGTTGGCCAGCACGGTCGGCGTGATGAACATCATGAGGCTCTTCACCGAGCGCGAGCGGCTGGTGCTCTTGAAAGCGTAGCCGAGGATCGGGATGCGGCTCAGCACCGGGAGGCCGCTGCCGCCTTTGGAATCCCGCGCTTGGTCGAGGCCGGCGATGGCCACGGTGTAGCCGGATTCCACCTTCAGCGGCGCGGTGAAGAGCTGCGAGCTGGCGATGGGATATTCATTGCCGCTGATGATCTTGCTGCCGACGATGTTGGAGACTTGGAGATTGAGCGTCATCTTGATGGTGCCGTCGCTCATGATCTTGGGCAGCACGTTGATGGTGGTGCCGATCGGCAGATACTGGATGTTGTTGCTGCTGATGGCGCTGCCGCTGGTGTTGTTGGTGGTGCTGCCGCCGAGCACAGGCTCGTTCACGACGTTGCGGATGACGACTTCACGGTTGTTTTGCGTGAGCACCCGTGGGTAGGACGTGCTGGTGGTTTCCGTGTCCTTGAGCAGCGCGCGGATGCGGGCCTGCACCTTGGTCCCCGACAGAATGGCTCCTTGCGGATACAAGCTTTTGCTGGGATCGCGCCAATCCATATAAGCCGCCCAGCGGCCGTCGGAGTTCGGATCGGCTCCATCGCCCAGGATGAGGCCGGCCGGCGTCGCGGGATTGAATTCCACCGGAATACCGTCTTGCAATGTCTCCGACCAATCGATGCCGAATTCCTTGCTGGGATTCTTGGTGGTTTCAAAGAGCTTTACCTCCACCGCGATGAGCGGCTGCGGGCGATCCACGCTTTCAAGATATCGCTCGACCAGTTGGTGTTGCTGGCGGTTGCAGACGATAAACAGCGTGTTGGTGTCGCTATTCCAGAACACGGCGGGTTTGCTATCCCCTTGGGCGCCGCCGGTGGCCTGCTCTTCCGCGGTTTGGTAAATCCGTTGTGGCGTCCGCATCGGGTCTTTGCCGAAGTCGTCCACGGTCACGTCTTTCTTGGTGATATTGGCGTCCCAGCCGCGGGTGGGGATGCCGAGAATGCGTTCGACGGCTTCGACCAGTTCCTTCGCATCCGAAGCCAAGTGCGCCACCGGGCCGCCCTGGAGATCCATCTGGCTGCCCGAGCCGTAACCACCGCCCATGCCGCCTCCGTAACCGCCGCCTCCCAAGCCGCCCACGCCGGATTCCGAACCGCCGCCCGTGCTGGAGGCCGGGCCGAAAGCCCCGCCGCTGCCGCCGCTGACCGCGCCGGCGGTCACTTGTTCCTGCGTGTGGTATTTGATGTGATACACCCGGCCGATGAGCTGCTTGTCATCCAGCGGACGCATGTGCCACACGCCGTGGTCGAGGATCAAGGCCACGCCGTAGGTGTTGGCCACCGTCTCGAGCGCTACGAAGGGCGGCGCTTCCATATTGAAGGTGATCAGCTTGTCCTTCTCGCCGTCGCTTTCGGGCAGCGCCATGTAGTTGATGCCGGCGTCTTCGGCCAGGAACCGCAGCACGTCGCGCAATTGCGCTCGTGTGAATTCATAACGCTGCGACGAGCCGTCGCGCAAACGAGTGGATTCAGACACATATGCCGGCGATGATTGCAACACATCCTGCGACCAGGCGGGAGCGGCGCTCACGCTCAGCAGCAGGGTGGGCAACAACCAGCGCCCCAGATCCCAGGGCGAGGTGGGTGATTTCATGTGAGTTGGAAGTGAAGAATTCATACAGACAGTGGTTAGAAACAAGAGAATGATGGAAATTATAATATTTACGAAGAACATCAAGCGAAAAATTAAAGATTTTTGAAATTTTCAATAATTACAACAAAGCCCAAAGGTTTACATTCTGTATTATTCATTCATAATAAGCCGTTTGTGACTGAACCTCTCTTTTGAAAAAAATTCATAAAATGAGTTTACAGGACATTTTTTCACCTGATTCCAGGGATTCCGACCGGCCTGCGGGCGCGGAAGGGGCGGGTGGCGCGTGCCCGGAACAGCGCTTTCCGGCCTTAGAACCCTTTGCCGGGTGGTTGCGGCACACGTTTTTGCTCCGCCACCCGGAGATCGACGTCCGCACCGACCGGGAAACGGCCCTCGCGCGGCTGCGCTCGATCCACCTGGGAGCCGTGCGGCGGATGGGATTTTCAGAAGAGCAACTCTTTCT
>CAZQUC010000063.1:0-14293 GCA_964596095.1 uncultured Enterobacteriaceae bacterium | reverse complement strand
CGAAACGGGATTTGGCGAGGCAATACTTGCACGAAATGCCGCATCAATCGTGCCGGGAGAAATTCAGTTTCAATAGGGAAAGCGGCGCGGGCCGTCACTCCGGCCAGCGGAGGTCGAGCGTGAAGGGATGGGTTTTGGACAGCATCGGTGGCGCGGGCCGGAGGCGGCCCGGCGTGTGGCCGATGCGGGTGAAGCGCGAGAGGCGGCGGCTTTCGGCTTCGCTGGCATTGATGGGACGCGTGCCGTAACTCATGCCGCCGGGATGCGCGACGTGATACACGCACCCGCCGAGGCTGCGTTCGTTCCAGGTATCGACGAGGTCAAAGGTGAGCGGCGCGTGGATGCCGATGGTGGGGTGCAGGCATTCGGGCGGTTGCCAGGCGCGGAAGCGCACGGCGGCCACGGCTTCGCCCTCGCGGCCGGTGGGGTGGAGCGGCAGCGCGCGGCCGTTGCAGGTGATGACATACCGCGAGCCGATGAGGCCGCTCGCTTTCACTTCCAGTCGTTCCAGTGAACTGTCCACGTAACGGGTGGCGACGCCCGCCGAGCCTTGTTCGCCCAGCACATGCCACGGCTCCAGCGCCTGGCGGATTTCGAGATGCACGCCGCGATGGGAAACGCTGCCGTAGAGCGGGAAGCGGAATTCCAGATGCGGCGCGAACCATTCCTCATCGAACGGATAGCCCGCCTCGCGCAGGTCGTCGATGACTTCGGCGAGATCCTGCCGGACGAAATGCGGCATCATGAACCGGTCATGCAAGGCCGTGCCCCACGGCACCAGCGGGCGCTGATACGGCTGCGACCAGAATTTGGCCACCAGCGCGCGCAGGAGCAGTTGCTGGACGAGGCTCATCCGGGCATGAGGCGGCATTTCAAAGGCCCGCAATTCGACCAGCCCGAGCCGGCCCGTGGGCGAGTCGGGGTCGAACAATTTGTCGATGCAGAATTCCGCGCGGTGGGTGTTGCCGGTGGCGTCGATGAGGAGATGGCGGAAGAGGCGATCCACCAGCCACGGCAGGGCGGGCGCGTTCGGCGGCGGCAATTGCGTGAAGGCCAGCTCCAGTTCGGGCAGAGAATCCAGCCGCGCTTCGTCGAGCCGCGGATGCTGGCTGGTGGGGCCGATGAAGAGGCCGCTGAAGAGATAGGACAGCGACGGATGATTCTGCCAATACGTCACCAGGCTGCGCAAGAGATCGGGCCGCCGCAGGAACGGGCTGTCCTCGGGCGATGGGCCGCCGAGCACGAGGTGATTGCCTCCGCCGGTGCCGACGTGGCGGCCGTCGATCATGAATTTCTCCGTGCCCAGCCGAGCCTGCCGAGCTTCTTCGTAAAGCGTGGTGGTGAAGTGCACGCATTCGTTCCACGAGTCGGCCGGTGGCATGTTGACCTCGATGACGCCGGGATCGGGCGTGACCTTGAAATGCCGCAGCCGCGGGTCGTGCGGCGGCGGCGTGCCTTCCAGGATGACCGGCAGACGCAGCGCGGTGGCGGTCTCTTCGATCGCGCTCAGCAGCAACAAATAATCCGCGGCCGTGGGCACGGGCGGGATGAAGACGTGCAACGTGCCTTCGCGTGGCTCCACGCACAAGGCGGTGCGGATGATCCATGGCGCGGATTCCTGCGGCAAGGGCGCGTGTGTCGCAGGATCGCCGACGCCGGGTGAGGGCAGAGCAATCTGTGTCGGTGGCTCTCCCACCACCGTGGGAACGAAGTCCGGCGCGGCTTCCGCTCCCGGCTCGGCCACGCGTGGGATGATCTCGCCACCGACCAAAATTTTCTCCGCGGGCGAGGAGGACAAGACCGCCGCGAAAAAGCCCGGCGCCTGATGCTGCCGGGGCAGTTCGTCATAATCCGGCAGCGGCTTGAGTTCGGCGAAGGGATCGGGCGGAATGAGATACGGGTATTCGCTGGGCGCGACCCACGGCAGCGAGTCCAGCGGCAGACGCAGCCCCATCGGCGAGTCGCCGGGGGTCAAAAACAGATGCTCGCGGCGCAGGAACCACGGCCCGCTGTGCCAGCGTCCATTGGCGCGATGGAGCGGCACGGCGTAACCGGTGACGGTGCCGAGGCCGGATTGAAACACCCGCGCCAGCCGGTCGCGCTCTTCCGTGTCTTCGAGGTTGGAGCGCAGGGGATCGACATTCACCGGCAGCTTCCGCTCGCGCCACAGGTAATGCCACACGTCCTCGTAGCCGGGCATGAGATGCCGGTCGTCGAGGCCGAGGAGTTCCGCCAGTTTGCGGATGAAGGCTTCCGCCTCCGCCGGACCGTGCCCGAGGTCATGCCCCGGCGTCGCCAGCAGTGAGGGATCGCGCCACAGCGGCTGCCCGTCGCGCCGCCACCAGCAACCGAAGGCCCAGCGCGGCAGGGATTCGCCCGGATACCATTTCCCTTGGCCGTGATGCAGCACGCCGCCCGGCGCGAAGGCTTGGTGCAGCCGCCGCAGCAGGTCGCTGGAAAGCCGGCGTTTTTCCGGCCCCGCGGCGGTGTAGTTCCACTCCTCGCCGTCCGGATCGTCGATGGCCACGAAGGTCGGCTCGCCCCCCAAGGTCAGCCGTGTGTCGCGTGCGCGCAGGTCGAGATCGATGCGATGGCCGAGCGCCTCGATGGCGGTCCATTGCTCCTCGGTGTAGGGCTTGGTGACGCGCGGCGTTTCCACCAGCCGCGTCACTTTCATCTCGTGGATGAATTCGCTCTCGCACGGCTCGGTCGCGCCCGTGATCGGCGCGGCCGTCGCCGGTTCGGGCGTCGCCGCCAGCGGCAAATGCCCTTCGCTGGCGAACAGCCCCGAGGTCGGGTCTAGCCCCACCCAGCCCGCGCCCGGCAGATACACCTCGCACCACGCATGGAGATCGGTGAAATCCTCCTCCGCGCCCGAGGGACCGTCGAGCGCCTTCACGTCCGCCTTGAGCTGGATCAGATACCCCGAGACGAACCGTGCCGCCAGCCCGTGATGGCGCAGCAGTTGCACCATCAGCCATGCCGTGTCGCGGCACGAGCCGGAGCGCAGGTGCAGCGTTTCCTCCGGCGTTTGCACGCCCGGTTCGAGCCGGACGTTGTAGGCGATCTCTTGTTGCAGCCGTTGATTGATCTCCACCAGCCAGTCGATCGTCCGCTGCGGCCGCCGCGAAATGCCGTCCGAAAAGGCCCGGAAGCGAGGCGTGAGCGGCAGTAGTTCCAAAAACGGCGCGAGGTCTTTCGCCAGCTGCGGCTCATAGGCGAAGGGAATCTCCATCGCCGTATCCTCAAGAAAAAAGTCGAAGGCATTGTAAGCCGCCATCTCCGCGACCAGATCGACCGTCACCACCATCTCGCGCGTCTTTTCCGGAAAGACCAGCCGCGCGTGGTAATTGGAAAACGGATCCTGCTGCCAGTTCAGAAAATGCCCGCCCGGCTCGATTTTCAGCGAGTAGCTGGCGATTGGCGTCCGGCAATGCGGCGTCGGACGCAGCCTCACCACATGGGGCGCATGGCTGACCGGACGGTCATAACGATACCGGGAAACATGATGAAGCGCGACGTGGATCGCCATGATGATGGAAACGGGGATGAACGGAGAAGATCGGGGTGATCCCCCCTCAAGCAGAAGCGATGCCAGCCGCGGAGATCGTGTGGGCCGGGGGAGGGGAGAGACGGAAAAGTGGGGGTTTGCGGGATTAATATCAAAAGGTCCGAGCGCAACACTCTTTTCACCTCTCTCCTTGTAAAATCAAAGGTTCCGGTTTCTCCCACCACCGGGTTTTGCCATTCTGCTGGGGGGGGGCTTGGGTTGGCTCATGGCCCAAGATCAACCGCCCAAGATCATGCCGCGCGCTTTGCTTTCACGAATGGTCCGCTCCTGCCCTGCCTTCACTCGGCGCACGAATGGAGAATGGAGGTGGCTGGCGGCGCCTCCCAGGTTCCTCCCGCTTCGAAGACGACGCATCCGCATGAGGCGCCGGTCGTGACGTGGTCGCGGCTACCGGCGAACCCGTTCGTAACGATCAAGTGTGCGCCGGAGACCAACGCCCCGATCGCGGCGATGTTGAGGATGCGTTTCATGGCCACACTCTCGGGCGGTGGAAGAAGCTGGCAAAGGGATTTAACTTTCTCTCTCTGTCCGGGCGGTCTCACGGAGCGGGATCGGCCGGCGGGGCGAAGGCCTGTCGATACACGTCGGCATGGTGGCGCAGCCAGACGTGCTGCCCGTAGCCCGCTTTCATCCGGGCGTCACTTTCCAGTTGCGCCGCCGTCCAGCGCGCGGCGTAGCCGGCGTCCGGAATCGCGGAGGCAGGGGCTTCGACTTTCTCCAGAAAGGCGGCCGCGAGTTGCTCGATCCCGTGCTGATGCGGAGACTCCGGAGAGGTGTCTTCACCCAGCACGGCCAAGGCGGCGGGGATGGTGGCGGCTTGATCGGGGTTTGTGAGAGACAAAGGCACCTGGAGCGCCGGGGCTTCGTCCACGGCCTCGGCGAGGGCCGGCTCTGCTTTTTGCCGGGAGGGGTGGGAAGGAACCGCTGAAGCCGCGCGGCGCGTTTTCCCTTGGGACGTGCTGTTGAGGGCCGACGCACGCTCCGCGGCATGGCTCCGCGGAGAGGGCTCCGGCCCGGTGCGTTCGGCCGAGAAGCGGGGCAGGGGAGCCGGGCGAGGCGGGCCGACGGAGTCCGCAGTGGCGTCGAAGGCCGGTTTTTCCTCGGCAGAGCTTGGCGCCCACGAAGCGCCGCCAAGGGACGAGACCTTTCCATGAGGCCGGGGCGCCGCGGGGCCGGGTTCGTCATGAGACGGAGCACGAAATACTCCCACCGCTCCCACACCGAGGAGGATGAGGAGCCATCCAGAGGCGATGAGCCAGGGCATTTTCATGCAACACAAGAAAAAACCGCAGGCGTCGCGATCACGACGCCTGCGGAATGAAGGAACCAGGCACGCGGCAAGGCTTACGGGAACACCGGGCCGCCGTCGCCACCGGCGCGGGTGGCGATCATGTCGGGAATCTTGATCGCCGCCGTGCCGAGGTTGTCGGGAATGGTTTGGAGGAAGACATTGCGGAAGGTGGTTTCCGCCGCGGTGATGGTTTGCGCCTGATAGAACCATTGATAGCCCCACAGCGTGTAAGCGCCCGTGCGCACGGCGTCCACCGAATAAAGGACGCCATTATAAGTAAGGCGCTTGCCGCCTTGCTGCGGGCCGGCTCCATCCGGATCCGCCGTGGCATTCGCCGCATCGGATTCCGTCAGGTAGGTGACAAGCAGGACGTTCTGATCGGTTTCGTAAGCGGCTCCGTCTTCATAAAGATCGACGGCGCCGCTGGTGCCCTTCATCAGGTTGGCCAGGAAGCTATTGCTGGAGTTTCCATTGTTGCCCACGTAGTCGATGCGGTCAATAGCGCCATAACCATCGTGTTGGTTGGTCTGGTTGTTTTGGAACTGGGACACCACACGGAAGTAACCGTAGCCGGTTTCACCCAGCACGGTGGCCCGCGATCCCGAGCCATTGTTGCGGCCCACGGCCAAGACGCGTTTTTCTTCGCCGACCACACCGGTGAAGAGTTGCAGCGGGACTTCAGACGACCCATAGAGCGCATTCACGATTTGATCCGTGACATTGGTGAACAACGGATGGGCGTGCGCGCTTTGATTGGCCACGAAGGAGAACGGCACCACGCCGACCGTGCTGCCGGTCAAGCTCGGGCTAAGGGTGTTCGAGGCGGCCTGGGCCACGTCGGAGAAGGTGAAGGAAGCCGGAGCGGTTTCGAAATCGGCCTCGGCGGCGGCGATGCCATTGCCGCCGGTGGTCAAGGTGGTGGTGGTTCGCAGCACCTGCACCGGAGTGCCGGCGGCGATGGCGGCGATCCCGGCGGTGGAACCGCTCCAAGAGGCGCGGACAATCACCGTGCCGGTGATACCGGGCACCGTGCCGCTATAAATCGCGCGGTTCGTGCTGGTGGCGGAAGCGCCACCCGTGGTGTCATAGGCAAATTGGGTGGTGCCGGTCCCGCCCAGCAGCGCGATGATGGAATTATGCGCGGCCGTGCGGAACGCCGTGGCTCCGGTGATATTGATGACGGTTTGGGACTGGGCTGCCGAGGCCAGAGCCAAAGCAGCGAATCCGGAAGTGATGAGTTTTTTGGTATTCATGGATGGAATGATGAGGTGGTAAACGGGTATTGGTGCTTTCAGTGAGGTGGTGGAGAGGATGGATCAGGCCTGACGGCGGCGGCGCAGCAAGGTGGCGGCGCCGAGCCCCAGCAGGAGCGCGCCCGCCGGTTCGGGGACGACAAAGGCCGACACATTGCCGGCGGCATCGATCGAGAAGGTCGTGATGTAGTGACCCTCACCGGCGGCGGAATTGGGGGTGGCGCCGTCGTTGGCGCGACCCAGCAGCCGGTAGAGGTCGAGATAGGCTTCGGTCCCGCCCAGCGCGCCTTGCACACCACCGGTCAGCACGCCTCCGAATGCGGCGTCGCCGATCGGATTGAATTCACTCCAATCGTTGGTAGTGGTGTTAATGTTTTGAATGGTTCCCAAGCCGCCGCTGTTCGCTGTTTCCAAGCTTCCGGCAAAGGAAGTCTGAAACGAGGCGATGGAACCGGCGACATTGATGGTGGCGTTGCTACGGTTGGGGTCGCCCCCATCGGCCGGAAGCACCCACGCGGTGGAGGAGCCGGGGGCGGCGGCTGACCGGGAGATATAAATGGCGGCGCGGGGGTCTCCGTCCACCAAGCCGATGGCGCCTCCTCCGTTCGCGTCGCGCACGCCGGCAATGCCCCAATAGAGATCGTCCCGGCTGAACCAGTTGTCCCCAAAAACCGCGGTCAAATCCGTGCTCAGATTGGAGATGAGGCCGGTGGTCGTGCCATCGCGGTAGTCGGTGGCCGCCCCGAGGTTGTAAACATAGGTGGAGGTGGCGCCGGTGCCACCGGAGGCTTGGAACCCGAGCAGCAGATCACCTGCGGTATAGGTGACGGCTGCCGCCGCATGGTGGGTTCCCGAGATGGTTCCGCACGCGAGCAGGGCGGCGGACAGTAGCTGGATGACAGAGGTTCGCTTCATATGGAGTCGGGTTGTGTTGATCGGACCGTGGTGAGTCATCGCTTCGCCGCTCCTCCGGGGCCGATGGAGCCGGCGGGCGGGGGCATCTAGCAGAGGAAGATGACACCCGACTTTATGAGCCGGGACGAAGGCCGGGCAAACCGGGTTAAGTAGCGTTTCCGTCACCTGAATGAGGGAGGCTCATGAATTTGCGATAATGGTGGAGAGGGATGAGTGTGGTCATGGCATTCGAGTTGATGTTATTGAATTGTAATCAATTCATTATGAATATAATGCGCTTCATTAAGTAAATCCTTTCCGACGAGAGGTTTCGCCGCCTTCTATGGGATGATTGGGCGGGGATTGTCACGCAAATGTCATCGAGTTGTCGGTGAAGTGGATGCTTGAGTGACAAAACAGTCACATCACGTCGGTTGCCGGAAGGCTCTCTCCTCCGACAACTATCCGCGGAGGGGGAGTCGCGACGCGGCCCTCCGCCCGTCTTGACCCCTTGATCCTTATTTCGTATGACATCCCGATTTTTCGCTTTCTGCCCTTCGCTGTTGGGGGTGGTTTCTTTTCTGATCGCTTTGAGCCCGGAGGGCCGGTCCCAGGTGGTTTACACCGCGGGGGACATTATTCTGGGTTTTCATGCCGGTGGAGGCGATGGCGCCAACGACATTTATGTTTACAACCTCGGCGCCGGCACCGGCTTCCGTGACGGCACGACCACAGGATCCGTCGCCAACATTGGAGTCGATCTTGCCAGCATCTACGGTCCAGGATGGTATGAACGGAATGATCTTTATTGGGGCATCGCGGGCGTGCGCGATGCGAACGGGGGAGGCGCCATCGGCTTGGTGGATGGAGACCCCCGCGCCACCATTTATATTTCACGCACCGCCACGACTCCCGGCGCTTCGCCGGTCTGGGTGTTGCCTACCGATGGCGTTAATCCGAACCGCAGCAACGCCACCATCAACACCGCGGGCAGCATCGAATCCATGCAAATCTATTTTCGCACGATCAATGGCACGACGCCACGGGAGGCGACGTCGAACAGCGGCGGTCGAGGCGCCCAGCAAATTGCCAGTGAGAATAGCAACTGGAAATCGTTCAATCCGGTCAATGAAGCGGCCTTTTCCGGTGCTCTCACCGGTGGCGTGCAAGCGGCGCTGGGCACGGGCCAGGCCTTGTCGCATCTCGATCTTTACCGCTTGATCGGCCGCACCAGTGAGCAGGCCACGCCGAACACGCCGGCCGGCCAGGGATTGCTATTGGGCACGTTTTCCATCAATGCGGCCGGAGAGATCACGTATGCGGTCGCTTCGGAGCCGCCCACGGGAGGCTATGATGAGTGGGCCGATTCCTTTGCGCTGACCGGAGCGGATCGCGCCTTTGACGCCGATCCGGATGGTGACGGGATTGGCAATGGCGTTGAATTTGTGCTGGGGGGAAATCCCGCCACGGGCGCGGAAGGTGACAAGGCGCCCACTTTCGTTCAGAGCGCCGGAGTCATCGAATTCGTATTCCGCCGCACGGCGGCCTCCGCCACCGCGTCGGTGACGCCGCGCGTGGAGCACAGCGCCGACCTCGCCACGGCGTGGACGCCGGCGGTGGACGGCGCCGATGGCGTCACGATCACCACCGAAGCCGATGGTTTCGGCGCGGGGATCGACCGGATCACCGTGCGCGTCCCGGCCACTGGCGCGGCGCATTTCGCCCGCCTGACCGCGACCGCGACGCCGTAAGCGCTTCGGCGTGCGCGGCAAAGATCGGGAGGCGCGGTCAGCGCCCGAGGGCCAGCGCTTCGTCGTAGAACCCTTCCAGCTTGGCGATTTGCGCGGCGTGCTCGAAGTGCTCCCGCACGTCCGCGGCCGCGGCGGCGGAGAGGGTTTCCCAGAGGTCCGGCTCGGTGGTGAGGCGGCGCATGGCGTCGGCGAGTGCGGCGTGATCGCGCTCGGCCACGAGCAGGCCGGAGCGGCCGTCGGTAACGGCTTCGGGGATGCCGCCGTGGCGTGTGGCCAGCACGGGCAGGCCGGTGGCCATCGCTTCGAGCATGGAATTGGGGATGCCTTCCTGATTGTGGTCCGCGGTGAGCTGGCTGGGATGGATGAAGGCGTGGGCGGCGTGATACACCTCGCACAACGCCGCCTGGTCGAGAAAACCGGTGAAGGTCACGCGATCACCGAGGCCCAATTCATCCGCCAGGCGCTGGAGCGGCTCGCGCAGCGGCCCTTCGCCGGCGAGGGTGAAGGTGGCGGCGGGATGGGTGGCGGCGAAGGCGGCAAAGGCGCGCAAGGCGGTGTCGAGGCCCTTTTTTTCGATCAACCGGCAAGCTTGCACGAAGTGCCAGGCGCCGTCGGCCGGGCGGGGGCGTTGGCGGGGAGGAAACGCCTCCAGCGGAATGCCGGTGCGGTTGAGGCGGATTTTCTCCGGCGGGGCGCCAAGGTCGAGCAGACGCTCGCGCAGCGACTCCGAGCGCGCGAGCACGAGCGGCAGCTCTTGCAGCAGAGCGCGGAGGTTGGCCTCGTAGCCGGGCCGGTTATGCCGCGGCTGCACGTCCATGCCGTGAAACGAGACCACGGTGGGCCGGGGCCAGCGGCGGATGAAGGGCAGCAGATGCACGCCGGTGTGGCCGAAATACACGTGCAGTAGATCGGCCTCGCGCCGCTCCAGGGTCCGAGCCAGCGATCCGTATTCGCCGCGATAGACGATGGGCGGCTCGCGGCGAATGTATTTCAGCCAGAAGCGGCGCGCGAAATTCGAGCGTGTCGGCGGCGGGATCTCGAGGTCGGCGACGGGGAAGGTTTCCTCATGCTGACGTTCGCGGCACACCACGACGGTGCGCCAGCGCCGCAGGCCCGTCACCTGGCGGTAGATGTGCCGCATTTCGGGCTTGAGGAAGGTGGTGCAATAACTGGCGACCGTGGGCATGGGCGAACAAGAGCGCGGGAATCAGCGCGCTTCGTGTTCTGGCCGCCATTCCGGGTCCAGGCAAGGCCGGAATGCGCGGGAAGCGTGCCGGCTCAGATGCCCACCGCCACGTCCGCGGTGGCGGGGTGGGGCAGGTATTTGGCATCGAAGGCCGCGACCTGGTCGAGCACCACTTCCGCCATCGACGGCTCGGTGCCGATGGCGCCTGAGTAATACAGGCGCCGGCCGCGGCGGTGATACGGATTGTGCTTGAAGACTTCGCCCTGGTTGGCGGTCAACGAGCCGGCGTTGTGCTCATTGATCCCCAACAGCACAGGGATGTCTTCGTAGCTGTGCAGCCCGTCGGCGATGAAAAACGGCACCACCACCACATGGGGCGCGGCGGTGAAGCGATCCCACTCCGCGATGAGCGGCGGGACTTCCATGTAGGCGTCGGTCACTTCGGCGTAGGCGGGCAGGCCCGGGCCGCCGCGGCGGATTTCCTCGACGCGCGCCTTGATGGCCTCCAGCGACCGCGCGTTCTTGTCCGTGCCGTGGCCGAGGATGACCAGCGACGTGTTCGCGGGCGGCACGCCGGGGGCGACTTCGGCCGCGCGCCGGAGCAGTAGTTTGGTCATCGAGGAATGACAGCCGACGGGGTCGCAATAATGCACGGTCTTGCCGTGGCGGCGCGTGGTGGGGCCGGTCAGCTCCAGCGCGGTGGGCAACACCTCGCGGGTGAAATACCCTTCGCTGATGAAATGCGGCACGATGTAAATGGTCTCGGAGGTCAGCCCGGCGAGCACGTCTTTGACTTTCGGCGCTTGTTTCCAGAAAGCCGCTTCGACTTCGCGGAAAATCCCGCGCTGCCGCAGCGCCGCGGCTCGTTCCAGGGTGGGGGTGGCGGAGTCAGGGTTCACGCTCGCGCCGTGGCCGAGGATCAACAGCGCGGCCTCGCGCCAATGAGATGGAATGGTGGTGTGCATATCACGGATATCAGGCGGGCACGGGGCGGCTGTCGTTATCATGCCACGCCGAGGGCGGCTGACAAGCGATGCGTGGATTCCAGCTGACGCGGGGGTCGCTTTGGAGTGCGGAGGCTTGCCTCCGCTTTTCGGCTCATCGGCTTGCCGGAGAGGGAGCGGAGAAGTGAGAAGGAGGGACGGCGAGGGCTGAGGTGTCCCGCCGCGAGGGGCAAGCCCCTCACCCCCAGAGCGGAGGCAAGCCGTCCGCACTCCACAACGCGCCGGCGCATGGACGCGAAGGATTTGCCGACCCGCCGGGATGGGAATGCCGAGGTTCCGTTCATCACCATCTTTGGCTTGACGGACTCCCTGCGGCGGGGTTCTCATCGCGCCCAATCGATGAAATCCCTGTGGCTGCTGATGATGCTGATGGTGTTGCTGTGCGGCGCGGCCGGACTGCGCGCGGAGCCGTTGTTCAAGCCGGACGACGTGGTGGCCCTGGTGGGAGGGGAGGATATGGTGCTGGAAAACGACCATCCGGTGCTGGAACCGGCCCTGCGCTGCCAGCCAGGTCTTGCCACGGTGATGGTGCGCAATCTGGCGTGGGAAGGCGACACGGTCTTCGAGCAAGCCCGCCCGCTTCATTTTCCCGCGTGGCCGGAGGCGCTGCGCCGCGCGGGCGCGACGGTGATCGTCGCGCGTTTCGGCAAGATGGAGAGTTACCGCGGGGCGGCGGGCGTGACGGAGTTTGCCGCGGCTTACGCGAAGCTGCTCGACGTGATGGTGGAGGGCGGCCGGCGGCGGGTTGTGCTGGTCGCGCCGGCGCCACCTGTCGGGGAAGCGGCGCGCGCGGCTTTCCCGGCCTACGGGCAAGCGATCCGTGAGTTGGCGGCGGCGAGGGGGTGGGCGTTTCGGGAGTCGGTGGAGGCGTTAGTTGGCGGCGGCGATGTGGAGAGGATCGCGACGTCGGGCAAGTCTGACAAGCCTGACGCGGTGTTGCCGCGGCTCATCAAGGAAAAGAACACACTATGGTATCACTATTGGCGGCCACAGAACTGGGCCTTTCTCCACGGCGACCGCACCGAGCAGCCGTCGAGCCGCGATCATCGCGATCCGCGTCACCGGTGGTTTCCGGAGGAAATGGAGCGCTGGCTGCCATTGCTGGAGGCCAAGGAGCAGGCGATCCTCACTCATTTGCAGGAGGCGCGCCGCCCATGAGAGAGGGCGTCAAACGTGGCGGGGGCGTCCCGCCCACCGCTGAAGGAGGTCGCCCGCCAGAGCCAGCGTTCTCTTTCACATTGAGCGTCGCGGCCACGGCGATGAGGCTCGCGGGAGCGGGGTGGTTTTACTTCGGACGCTTCGTGAGCCGAGTCGCGCCCTTTGGCGGTGGGCGGGACGCCCCCGCTACGTTGGCCTCCCTCGTATTGACCGTCGCGGCGGCGAACGCCACCCCGGCGGACGAGCTCGCGTCGTTCACTCTCGCCGATGGCTTTCAAGCGCAACTCTTCGCCTCGGAACAAGACGGTGTGGTCAAGCCGATCCAGATCCGCTTCGACGCGCGCGGACGGCTGTGGGTCATCGGAAGCACGGTGTATCCGCAACTCAAGCCGGGCGAGATCCCGAATGACAAGGTGCTCATTCTGGAAGACACCGACGGCGACGGTCGCAGCGACCGGACCACGGTCTTCGCCGAGGGGTTGATGATCCCCACGGGGCTGGAAACGCTGGCCGACGGCTCCGGGTGCTACGTCGGCCACGGCCCCGAGTTGCTGTTGTTGAAAGACACCGATGGCGATGGCCGGGCGGACGAACGCACGGTGGTGCTGCGCGGCTTCGGCACCGGCGACAATCACCAAAACATCAATTCGTTCCTTTGGGGGCCGGACGGCGCGTTGTGGTTTTGCCAGGGCCTGCACACCCACTCGCGCGTCGAGACGCCGCACGGCCTGGCCAAGCTCGACGAAGCCGGCCTGTGGCGGCTGCACCCGCGCACGCTCCGGTTGGACGGCTTTTTCGGCGATGCCACCGAGCCGCAGAATCCCTGGGGCTACGTCTTCACCGACGCGGGCGAGCCGATCACGTTCGCCGGGAACAACCACACCATCATTTATCCCGTGCCCGGCCTGGTGAAGCGGCCCACGCCGGCGCAGATTCCGCTGCTCTGGCCGACCGGACGCGGCCGCAAGCAAAGCGGCGGGGAGATCGTCGGCACGACCCATTTCCCCGAGGCCTGGCAGGGGCGACTCATCACGGGCGGCTACATCAATCACGCGATCTGGACGATGACCCTCGAGGACGACGGCGCGGGGTTCCGGCTTCGCGACGCCGAGCCGCTGGTCACCTCCACGCATGGCAGCTTCCGTCCGGTGGATGTGAAATTCGGTCCCGATGGCGCGCTCTACGTGTGCGATTGGTATAACCCGATCATCGGGCATTATCAGGCGAGTTTCCGTCATCCCGATCGCGACAAGACGCACGGGCGCATTTGGCGGATCACGGCGAAAGGGCGGGCGCTCACCACGCCGCCGAAGCTAGCCGGCGCGCCCGTCGGCGAGTTGGCCGCGGCGTTGACCTCGCCGGATCGCTGGACCCGGCGCTTTGCCAAGCGGCTGCTCTCCGACCAGCCGCGCGACGAGGTCGTGGCGGCCGTGCGTCATCCGGGGGCAGCGCGTCGGGAAATCGCGGCCATCGAACGGCTCGGCGTGCTGGCCGATCATCGCGCCTTGGCGGTGGCGGACCTCGCGCCGCTCGTGACCGCGGAGGAACCGGCTCTCCGCGCACAGGTCGCGTCCCTGCTGAGTTCCACCGAGCACGGCCTCGCCGCCGCCGACGTGGCGACGCTGCTGCGCCCGCTGGCCGCCGACCCGCATCCGCGCGTTCGGCTGCGGGCCATCGTCGCCGCCACCTGGCTCGATACGCCGGAGGCGGTGGAACTCGTCATGGCCGCCGCCGAAGGGGTGATGGACCCGTTCCTCGAATACGCGATCCACCAAGCGGTGGCGTCGCTGAAGCCGCAATGGGGACCGGCCTTTCGCGAGGGGCGGCTCACCTTCGAGTCTCATCCCGAACGCCTCGCGCGGCTCATTCGCGCCGATGGCACGGCGGACACGCTGGAGGCATTGCGTGGTTTGCGTCATTCGTCCGCGCGCGATCCCTCCGCCCGCGAGACCTTCGCCGTCCTGCTCACCACGGTCGGAACGCCTGAGGACCTCGCGGGCTTGTTGGCGGAAACCGACCCGGCCTTGATGGAGCGCCTGCTACCCGCGCTCGTGCGAGCCGCGCAAGACCGCGGAATCCGTCCCGCCGGAGACGTTGGACCGTTTCTCCGCGCCCGGCTCGACCACGCCACGCCGGCGATTCGTGAGGGGGCGTTGCGGTTGGTGGGGCTGTGGGGCGTCGCCGA
>CAZQUC010000062.1:7183-14329 GCA_964596095.1 uncultured Enterobacteriaceae bacterium | reverse complement strand
CTAGGCGGGAACGCAGGCCTCCTGGCCTGTGCGGACGGCGGGCGTCTCGCCTGCCGTGGAAAAGCCAGCAGGCGGGACGCCCACTGGCCGCACAGCCTGGAAGGCTTCCGACCTGCGGTTTGAACTCCGGGGGGCGACCACCCGGCTGTTCCGGCTGCGGGTCACCGTCCTTGGTCAGGCGACGGGTGTGGTGCCGTGACGAGCGGCGGGGATGGCCGGGACTGGACGACGCAGAGGTGGATTTTCGACGCTTTCCCACGGCTCGTCCTCACGCTTCGGCGGCGAGCCACTCTTTTTCCTCGGCGAGGGTGCGGACCCATAGGGAGGGCACGACGCCTTTTTCCGCCACGAAGGCGCGCGTGAAATGGCCGATGCTGCGGTAGCCGACTTCGGTGGCGGCTTCGGAGACGTTGCAGCGGCCGCTGGCGATGAGTTCCGCCGCCATTTCGACGCGGAGTCGCCGGAGGTAGGCGGAAATGGTCACGCCTTCCTCCGCCGCGAAGGTCCGTGAGAGATAATGCGGATTGCAGCCCGCCAGGCGCGCCAATTCGTGGAGGGGGGGCGGATCGTCCAGGCGATCGCGCAGGACGATTTTGACTCGCTGGAGGCGCTCCCCGGCCGCCCGTTTGGTCCGCGTGGAGAAAGACGCGGCGGCCTTGCCCATGGCGAACAATTTGCGGATGAAAAACTCGGCCATGCGCGCGGCTTCGAGGATTTCCCGCGCGCCGTCACAAAGGTGGGGCGCCATGAGGCCGCGCGCCCAGCCGCGGTCCTCCGCCTCCATCGGGCCGGTGAGGAGCTGCGGCTTGCCGGTGGGCGCGATCAGCAACGGGCGCAACTCGGAAGGCACGTTCTTGTGCCAGGAATCGAGTTTGCCCGCCAACCAGGCGTCGGAGTAGAACAGGCAGAGGCACTCGTGGCGCTCGCTGGGCAGGCGCAACGCCGATTGCGGCCCCGGTGGAACATCCCTTAACCACACTAAAGAGCCGGGGCGAATCCGGCGCGCCGTGTCGTCGGTGAGGGCAATTTCCCCTTCGCCCTGAAAATTCAACGCCAGCACGAGACCGCCCGAGCGGCAGGCCTCCGGCCACACGCCGATGTTTGACCTATTGAAGGTCAACCAATCACGACGCAAAGAAGTGGCGAGTTGAGGGGCAGTCACGATGATTCCAAAACAGCGGCGCCCTATTTAATGAGAAAAAGTCTCAATTGCAAAAACTCATTACGTGGGTATCACAAGGGGGGACAATGACGAAAACGGCGTCGTCGCGGGCGCCGACGGCCTCCGCGGGCCGGCCACCGCAATTGCGGGCACGTCTTTGACAATCTCCGACAAGCAATTTCCCCAACCTCTGCCACGCTGCGTCTCGCGACTTGAGACGGCTCAAGAAGTGTGGCGCGCAAATCCAAACATGAGACTGAAGATCGGTTTTTCCCTTTCACGAACGTTGACAGCCAGCCCCGGGATGACGGCGCTGGGCCTGCTGGCATGGGCGCTCGCGTGCTGGACGGGAGGCGGGGTGGCCTCCGCGCAATCGGGTGAGTTCGTCATTCCGTCGATCCGGGCGGACAACGGCACCCGGTTCGCGTATTGGGATGGGTTCAGCTTCGATCCGGTCAACGGCGGCAATTACAACTACGCCAATCCACCGGCGCTCTATGGCGGGGAGGACGATGCGGAGATCGAGGACGAGGACGGCAACATCCTCCAACCCGCCAATGTGACGAATCTCCTGCCGCCGGCCCCGCAGTCGCCCGGCGCGTGGGTGAAAATCGTGCAGGACGGCACGGACACCGCGTTCGTCACCAGCGCGGGCGGCATTTACAGCTTCATGGAGCCGACGAGCTTCTACATGGAGTATTCGCCGCCGCACGAGGACGATGTGACGAGCGTCATCTTCCAAATTCTCACCCTCGGCAGAAGCTTCGATGTCGATGACATCGTGCTGGAGTATCAAGAAACCGTGGACGGCGAGGAAATCACCCGGGAAGTGCAGGCGCAATATCGCGGCCTGGATGACCCGCAATCCGGCGATTTTTACAACGGTGTCGTCTCCGCTTTCCAATGGAATCTGACCGGCCTGGGGGTGCGGGATTTCCGGCTGGTGTTCGCCTCGACGGACTCCTCGATGTCCTTGCGCCAAGCGCAGTTGGATGTGGTGGAAGGCGGCACGTTCACACCGGAGCTCAGCTTCCTGCTTTTCAAGCACACCCTGCCGCGGATCCGCGGCGGCGGCCTCGGTCTCATCAATGCGACCGTTGTGGGCACGGACGAGGACCGCTTCTTCGAGCCGGGGCAAAGTGTGACGCTGACGGGCGTGCCCCAATCCGGCATCGCCCATGTCGGATGGCTGATCGACGGCACGCCGGTGGAGGCACCCGCCCTCGTGCTGACCTTCGAAAACGCGGACCAGCACGCCACGGCGATCTTCGCGCCGAAGACTTACGCGGCGTGGCGGGAGCGGTGGTTCAATCATGCGTCCTTTTTTGCGGGATTGCTCGACGGGCAGACCGATCACAGCGATGTCGGTAAGGATACCAACGATCATTTGGACCCCCGTTACAGCACTCCGGACAAAGATCCGGAAGGCGACGGCCAGGACAATTTCACGGAATTCGCCTTCGGCGGCGATCCCTACGCCCACGACCATGACGCCACCGCGCCCTCAGCCGTGCTGCTTGAGGACGGGGCGCTGGGGCTGGTTTACCGGCAGCCAGCGACCGAGGAAGTCGCGGTGAAATACCAGCTCCAAGCCTCGACGGATTTGCAGACCTGGACGGACGTGGAGGCCGTCACTCTCGACAAGAAACTCCGCACCTCCGGCTATTGGCAAGTGACCGTCCGCGAAGCCGTGCCGGAGGGGGCCTCCCCTCATCCGTTCCTCAGGGTGCAAGCCTCCGTTCCCTGACCCTTTCCTGGTTGCCTTCACTCCCCCTGATCCTTCATTTTTCTTTCGACCCGCCGCCACCACCGAGTCTTCGATGAACCACCGCTCACAGTCGTCCGACACCGATCCCGCCGAAAGGGGGATGGCCTTGGTCACCGTGCTGGCCATCACCCTGCTGATGGCGGTGTTGATTCTCTCCTTTTTCTCCATGTCGCTCACCGAGCGGCGGAGCGCGGAATCGTTCTCCGCGGGCCTGGAGGCGGACCACCTCGCCCAGTCCGGCATCAATCTCGCCATCGGCATCCTGCGCGAAGGCATGGGAGAAACCGCGACGACCGAGGCGGGTGAGGTGATCCCCCTGCCCTATACGACCCAGCCGGGGGCGTTGCGCGTCCACCAGCCCGACGGCTCGCTGCGCGCGCTCTACAAGCTGTATTCCTCCGACCGGCAGATCGCGCACGATGTTTCCGAAGCCCTGCGCGACGTGCCGGAGGATTGGAGCGGGCATCCACTCGACTACGTGGATATGAACGAGCCGGCGGTGACCACCGATCCGCTCAAGCCCACCAGCCTGAGCGCGGCCACCCTGCGCTTCCCCATCGTCGATCCGCGCCAATACGGCCGGACATCGCAGGACTCCGTGGAAGGATTTTCCTACCCCGCGCACGAGCGGAACGTGGCGGGCCTGGTCGGGCCGTCCGCCAGCGAATCCCGCCAGCGGCTGCCCATGCCGGTGCGCTGGCTTTATCTCCTGGCCGACGGCACGTTCGGCGTGCTCGGAAAGAACGGCACGTTCCATGCGGTTCGCGGCACGGGCAAACCCTCCCGCGCCAATCCCGTCCGTGGCCGCCTGGCTTTCTGGACCGACGACGAAAGCACGAAGATCAATGTCAACACGGCCTCGGAAGGGGTCTTCTGGGACACGCCGCGGGCCACCACCAAGGAAGAAATGGCGCTCGGCCTCTACCAGCCCGCCGCCGGGGAATACCACCGCTTTCCCGGCCATCCCGCCGGCGTGTGCCTCAGCAGCGTATTGTTCCCCGGACGGCGTTTCCAGGCCGCGGAATCAACGGCCGGGGCGCGTCTGGATGGCACCGTCCTCGAAATGATGCCGGTCGAGGTCGCCGAGCGCCTCTGGCAGTTGTCCCCAGTGCTCAACGGGCAGTTGGAGATGACCTCCCGCGGCGGCTGGCAGGTCGTGCCCGGCCTCGATGTCTCGGAGCCGATGCCCGCTCTCGCCGACCTCACCCCGCGGCTCACCACCCCGAGCGACCTGTTGTGGACGCCGCTGGAAGTGGCCTCCGCGGAATCGCCCACGGCTCTCATCGGGGAACGCGCGATCGACCCGCTCTTCGCCGCCCACCCCGACGCCGCCCGCCGGCTGGAGCGCGGCGCCTTCTTCCTCACCTCCACCAGCCATGCCCCGGAGACCACGCTCTTCGGCACGCCGCGGGTCAGCATCTGGCCGCTGCACGCCAACATCATCCCCGGCCAGGGAGAATCCACCCCCATCTACAACAAGCGCGGGTCGATGCACGATTACATGACCTCGCTGTCCACCACGTTGAACGGGCGCAGGTATTACTGGAGCCGCGCCGAACCGGCCAATGGCTCCAGCAATTTCCAGAAAGGCGGCGTGGGCGACAACAAGCGGCTTTTCAATTACACCCGCGCCCTCACCAGCCGCCCCGTGCCCGGCTTCACCCGCCTCGGCCTGGCCTCCAGCTTCGCCGACAAATACGGGCCGGGCGAGCGCGACGACCGCGACAACATCCTGCTGTCCATCTTCGACTACATCCGGCAGATCAATCTCAACGATGGCGAACTCACCGACGCCCAGCAATTCCCGGTGGTCTGTCCCGAAGACCCGAAACTCGGCTTCGGCCAGGTCGCGCCGCTCTACGCCGGCGGCAAACCGAACGACAGCAAGGTCAAGCAGTTGAACAGAAACGACCTCTTCGCCGCCCGCGGCCAAGGGCGCATCGCGACGATCAGCGAAGTGTCGTTTCTCATCACCTGCCGGGCCGAAGGCATGGAAGACGGAACGGTGCGGGGCGAGCCGAGTTCGCTGTTTGTGAGCGAGGTGCTCAAGCACAAACCGGGCGCCAAGGAACTGGAGATGGCCGTCATCGTCGAGGGATTCGTGCCTTCGCAGGGCTGGGGGGAATACCGGCCTTACATGGCCCTCTCCCTGGGCGGCAAGCCCACCTCCCCGCTCGAAGCCGTCACCGCATTGCCGAATATGACGCTCCAGCAACGCCCGCTGGATCTCCTGTTCGAGGACAAGTCTCAGAACAACCAGCCGCTGGGGTATCACACCGTCACCACCAGCCAGAAAATGTCGAGCCAGTGGATGAGCTACGGCGGGTCGCTGGGTCCCCGTTTCAGCATCACCGAAATCGATGATCGCGAGTTCATGGGCCGCGAAAACACCGGGAACGAGATCGCGCGCGGCGATTACGAGTGGCTCAATTCCGCGTTCCTGTTCAAGCCCGTGCTCAGCCTGATGGGAAAACACAGCAGCCTCCTCTTCAGCGGCGCCATGAAGGGAACCTCCCCCCTCCTGCAACTCGCGGTTTACGACACGCCAAGCAAAAACACCGAGGCGGATAAACTTGAAATCAGCGACCTCATGCAGACCATCCCGCTCTCCGTGCCGTCGATCCTGTCGCTGCCCCAGCCCGACCTGCCCACCGACGGCGCCGCCTTCACCCTGGAGAAGCGGCTGGACAGCGCCCGTGCTGGCGGACGGCTGATTTCCTCCAACGACATCGTGCAGTCGCTCGTGCCCGCGCATGGCGACTACCGGCTCATCGCGGCCTCGCGCACGCTGGACCGGCCGCCCGGCGCGCCCGACCCGGTGTATGACGCCCAGGTCTTCGTGCCCCATCCCCTCTACGGACGCGCCCGCCAGGCGCATTCGCTGACGGAGCAATTGCCCGGCGCCCGCGAAGCGGTGCTCGGGATCGCCCCCGACACGCCGGCGCCCGGCACCAACGAAGGCAGCTCCTACGGCCTCGGCTACTTCCCCGACCTGCCCGTGCCCGCCGCCCTCGCCCCCGACTACCCCTGGCAGCCCTACGTCAAAAACAACCAGGAAGTCCGCATCGCCCCCAATGGCGCGCGCGACTTCTTCACCAACGAGTCGATTTTCTATTCCGGCCGTCTCGACGGCGGCGCCCGCGGGCCGGCCGCGCCGCATCTCACCGGGGATTTCGACAATGGCCTCGCCTCCACCCCCGACGGCCCCTACATCAACCGCGCCGACGACGGCGAGGTGACCGGCTATGCCAACCACGGCACGCCGTATTTCGATGTCTCCCCGCCCAAGCCGATGGATTTGCCGCCGCCGCGGCCGCGCATCTGGGGCGCGCAACGCCAATTGCCCTCGCCCGTTATGCTCGGCAGCCTGCCCACGGGCGTGAAAGCCCGCGTGCCGTGGCAGACCCTGCTCTTCCGGCCCCAGCGTGACCCCGAGCCCACCACGTGGAGCCCGGAAACCGACCACTACGGCTGGAGCTGGCCGCGGGATCACCTGCTGCTCGATCTGTTCTGGATGCCCGTCCAGGAGCCGGCGGCACTCAGCCACGCCTTCGCCACCCAGGGCAAAATCAACCTCAACCATCGCCTCGTGCCGTTCGATTACATCGAGCGCACCACCGCGCTGCACGCCGCGATGAAAGCGGAGAAGCTGCTCGCCATTCCCGACGAGGCCAGCCGCACCTACAAGCTGCCCGCCGGCTCCGAGCCCCGGCACCAGAGCTTCCGCCACTTCATCGATCCGGTGGAAACCCTCAAACAGTGGGATCACGAAATCTTCGACCGCGGCGACGTGTTCCTCACCGCCAGCCAGATCTGCGAGCACTACCTGGTGCCCGAAGGCCTGCCCGGCGACCGCGAGAGCCTGGCGTCCTTCTGGAAGAAACATCGCCTGACCGGGGACAATTCCCGCGAACGCCCCTACGCCAATCTCTACGGCCGCTTCACCACCCGCTCCAACGTCTTCCGCGTGCACGTCATCGCCGAAGCGCTCCGCCTGCCCCCGCCCGACCGCAACGGCGTCATCAACACCCTCGGCATGGAAGTCGTGGCCCGCCAGGAAGGCTCGGCGCTGGTCGAGCGCCAGCTTGACCCTCGCGACAGCGGCCTTCCCGACTACGTCCTCGCCTTGGGGCAGAACAATGTCCTGCCCCCCTCCCTCGACAATTTCTACACCTGGCGGGTGCGCGCCTTCGACCGCTTCGACCGCTGAGCCACC
>CAZQUC010000062.1:0-7083 GCA_964596095.1 uncultured Enterobacteriaceae bacterium | reverse complement strand
CCGTCCTGTTTCCTCCCGCGTCTTCCACATTGCAAACCCGGGCAATTGCGCCCACAAGTAACCCATTCATACCATGCGATATCACACCACCACCAAACTCACCGGCGCCCTGCTCGCGCTCGCGTTGAATGTCACCCTGCCGGCTGCCCTTCGCGCCGAAGAGAAGCCCGCGGCCAAAGCCGCCGACGCCTGCTGTGAGTGCGACGCCGCCCCCGAGGCCGACCGCCGCGCCATCCTCAGCCAAGCCGGGGAATTCGCGGTCGATTTCCACTTCGAGGAAACCCTCGCCCTCAAGCCCGAATATAAAATCACCTCGGCCTACAACGAAGACGCCAGGGAACTCGTCGTCGTCGTCGAAGACAGCCCGCGCCGTATCGCCCTGCAACACCTCCTCCTCGTGGGCGGCGGCCACGTCATCCAGCACTGGCGCCAGATCTGGACCTACGAGGACACGCGCATCACCGAATTCCAAGGGCTGAACCGCTGGAAAAACCGCACGCTCACGTCCGATGAAGCCAAAGGCACGTGGTCCCAGATGGTCACCAACGTGGACAACAGCCCGCGCTACGAAGGGTGGGGCGCTTGGGAGCACAAACACGGAATTTCCGAATGGACCTCGCACGACACCTGGCGTCCGCTGCCGCGCCGCGAATACAGCAAACGCTCGGACTACGATGTCGTCATCGGCGTCAACCGCCACGTCCTGACCCCCGCCGGCTGGGCGCACGAGCAGGACAACACCAAGCTCGATCTCACCCCCTCCGGCAACCGTGCTCTCGCCCGTGAATTCGGCCTCAACCAATACCGCCGCGCTCCCCTGGACGAGCTGCCCGGTTTCTCCCCCGCCCAAGATTGGTGGGCCAAAAATTCCGCCGCCTCCAACGAACTGTTCGCCGCTTGGGAGGAAATCACCAGCGGCCGCGACAGCTATGCCTTGGATGACGCCGTGGACACCTCCAAACTCCGCAATGAATTGGTCAAAGCCGCCAAGATCGAAACGCCCGCGGAACGCGCCAGCTCCATCCGCTCGGTCATCGCCAGCTTCCTCAAGGACTTCGATTCCGTCGCCGCGAAGTAAGCCCGTGCGCGCCCTCCCTCACACCAACCTCCTCCCCATGGAAACCATGATCCCTTCTCCCATCCACACCGCGGCCCCCCCCCCGCGGTATTGTCATGTGGCGCTCCGTCCCCTTGGAGCAGGCGGATCGGGAATTTGATTATACCTTCTGGCAGTCCCAACCCCCCGGAAGCCCGCTTCGCCGCCGCTTGGGAGATGGTGCAGAACGCGTGGCTCATCCAGAGCCGCCCCGCCCATGAACTCCGGCTTCAGAGAACTGTTATCCGCGTTCAGCCGTTTCCAGGTTAAGAATTTGCGCGATCTCGCGGGGTTCGGCACCCTGCTTGTCCAAGATTGAACGAGGCATCCTTCGTTGCGCGGCCAGGCAAGGCCTCCTAAGCTTGGTTTATCCGGAGAAATTGACCTTACTTTCCCTGCCGCCCGCTGTAGGCAGCTTTCCGGCCGTTATCGAGCGCGGTGGTGTTTTCAAGCCAGGACAAAGCGGCTTCCGGATCAACACGCCGCCATTTGACAAAAATACTTCCGAGCAACCGCCCCCGCATCGCCTCGTCCCGCAATTGCTCCGCCCAAGCCGCGGCGCCTTCCGCATCGCGGTCGGATTGGGAGGAGGCCAAACCGAAGATCGCACCTTCTCTCCGCTCGCCGGGAGGCAGATCCCTCACCCAGATGGACGCAGCCTCCGGATCGGCCAGCGCCCAAGCCGAGGCTGCTTCCGACGCTACTCCGAATCCCGCCACTCCCACCGGCTGGGCCGCAACCCAGCGAGCGGCGGCCTGGGGATCGCTGCGCGACCATACCTCGACCACATTCTGCGTGGCAGTCTGGAGCGAGCCGCCGTCTAGCTTCGCGAGTGCTTCCAGACTTCCCGGCAGGTCTTTCTCGGCCCAATGGCGGAACAACACCACATATTCCTCCTTTTCATCACCTCCGGACGTTTTGATGAAATCCAGCGCCGCCTGTGGATCCTTTTCCGTCCATTTGTCGAGCAACGTCCAGCGGGCGCGGCTTTGGTCTCCCTTCTCATCGAGTTCCCCGAAAAGACGCATGGCTTCCCGCGGATCGCGATCGAAGGCTGCTCCGATCAATCCGGCCAAAGCGCTGCCTCGCTCACGTCCGGACCGGCTCCGGCTCCATTCCATCGCCGCGTCGTAATCAGATTCCGCCCAAACGGTGGCGAGCGTGGCTGCCAGGACGTGCGCTTTCGGTCCCAGCAGATCGGCGAGGTCGCCCTCCAACAGCGCGGCGGCTTGGTGAGGATTTTCCGCCGCCACGGAGGAAATGATCACCGTCGCCCCTTGGTCGCGCGTGCGATTCAATCCGGCCAGTTCCCGCACGGCGCGACGCGGATCCAAGCGGGAGAGTCGGGACAACGCCGACAGCATGATCGTCTCGCCCACTTGTCTGGGAATTTCTCCGAAGGCCAGCATGGTCTGAACCTCGCGCATCATTGAGCGCGCCTCATCCGCGGACAGCTCCGTGATCCGGGCCAGTATTTCCGGCAGGGCGCCGGCCCAATCCGGTGATTTCAGCAATTCAGCCAAAGGCGCCTCTTCTCTGTCCTGAGGAAGTTCCCGATCCGGGAAGACCTCCGGCTTTTCGGGGAGCGGAGCCGGGAGCATAGGCGGGGACGCCGCCCTTTCCACGAGGGGGGATTTCCGTTCAGGACGGGCGATCCAGCCCAAAGCCACTCCCATCAGGAAGAGACAGACCGGCCATCCTTTTCTGAGGACCATTAACATTGCGCCAAAAAAAACGGATAACCTGTATCTTCGCTCAAATCAACTTTTCCTTCAACGCCTTGGCAACCGCGCCGGTGCGGCTGTTGACTTCGAGCTTGCCGTAAATGTTACGCAGGTGGGTATCCACGGTGTGGAAGCTGAGGCTCAGCCGGTCGGCGATCTCTTTTTTGAGATACCCGTCGGCCATGAGGTGGAGGATTTCCCGCTCGCGCGCGGTGAGACCGTAGTCGGCTTGTTTGGGGACGAGTTGGGAAAACATCTCCAGCACGCGGCGAGCGATGCGGCCGTTCATGGGCGCGCCGCCGGCGAGGGCTTCGCGGATGCCGCGCGTGATCTCGCCGGGCGGCGCGGTTTTCAGCAGATACCCGGAGGCCCCGGCGCAGATGGCGCGCACGATCTTGTCCTCATCCTCGAACGCGGTGAGGATGATGATGGCGGCGGCGGGCGCGAGTTCGCGCAGGAGCGGCAGCGCGGCGAGACCGTCGAGGCCGGGCAGGCCGACATCGAGCAAAATGACGCGCGGCGGCGGGGTGCGGTCGCGCAACGCGGCGAGCGCGGCCTCGCTGCGGGGAAAGGCCTCGCCGCAGCGAAAACCCTCCGTCTGGTTGAGCCAGCGCGCGACGGTGCGGCGGTAGGCCGCGTGGTCTTCGATCAACCAGATTTCCGTGGGGTCGTCGGTCATGTGAGCGGGGCGTGCAGGCCGATGGTGGTTCCGTGGCCGGGACGGGTGTCGAGGATGAAGCGGCCGCCGAGACTTTCGGCGCGATGCCGCAGGCTCGCCAGGCCGTGGCCGGCGGTGACGAGCGCGGGATCGAACCCGAGACCATCGTCGCGCACCGTCAAGCGGAACTCGCGGCCTTCCTGGCCGGCGGTGACGACCACGCGCGTGGCCCGGGCGTGCTTGCGGACGTTGTGCAGGGCTTCTTTGTAGAACAGAAAAATCTGGCGCTCAGCCTCGAGGTGGAACGGTCCCCGCACGTCCTTGACCTCGAATGTCCACTCCACGCCGGCCAGCAGCGGCGCGGTGACTTCCCTCATGCGGGCCGGCAATTCGTCGGGCTGACGGCGGCCGGGTTGGATGAGCCAGACCAAGTCGCGCATCGCCTCGGCGGATTCCTGGGCGAGACGGCGGATTTCCGCGATGTCGTGGCGCGCCTCGCCGGGCGCGTGCTCGGCCGCCATTTGCGTGAGCAGGGCGATACTGCCGAGATTGCTGCCGACTTCGTCATGCAGATCGGCGGCGATGCGGCGGCGCAGGTGCGAGAGTTCCTGCCGATGCCGATGTCGCCGGCGCACGGCGGCCCAGCCGAGCGCGGCGGCGGCCACGGCAGCCAACAACCCCGCCCCCGCCAGCAGCCGTGCGCGAACGCCGCGTTGCAGCCGCTCGCGGGTGGCGGCGAACGCGGGCAGTTCAGCCAAAATTTCCCGCCGCCGGGACAAGCCCCGCAGCCACTCCGCCTGCGGCACCAGCTTGCCTTGGCTGGTGAAGCCGTCGTTGAGCGCGGGCAGCGTCCAGCGGCTGATTTCCTCGCTATCCAACGCCTGGGCAGTGGCGGAGTGGGCGATATTCATGCCGCCGGCATACACCTCCATCTCGCCCAAGGCGAAGGCGAAGAACCGGTCGCGCGGCCACAGCTTGGTGGCGGTCATGCGGACGTAGCGCGCCGCCACCCCGCTGGCCGGGATCACCACCGGATTCTCCCCCGGATTGAGAAAGTCCTCGTCCTCGCATCCCAGCAACAACCGCGCGTCGCGGAAATCGGCGGTGAGCGACGCCTCCACGCGGAAGTGCAACGGAAAGCCGAATCCCCGGCGCGGCGGAAAATCATCCGGCCGCGCGGAATGCAGCCTCACTTCGTCGAGGGACTGCATGCGGCCCAAGTCAAGCTGGCACCATTTCGTTTCGCTCTCGTGCTCGGCCAAGGCCGCATGGTAGCCGTAGCGCGGCGCGGCTTGTGGCATCAGGGGCGGGCCGAGCGGGCTTTGGCCGTCTGTGAGGTTTTCCGGCTGCCAGGCCGGGGCATTGAGATAATCGTCGTCCGTGCGCACCGGAGCGGCGGCGGCCAGATTGCGCTCGCCGGAAAGCACCATGATTTCCGCCAGCGCGAAGACCGAGCCAACCTCCGTGCGGTAAGACCGCGTGGCGGTCACCCGCACGAGCCGCCCTTCGGCGCCGGGGGTTTCAAGCACGACCGGCAAGCCGCCCGGCGGGGGAAAGTCGGCCTGTGTCAGATCGGCCAGTGTCACGGGCAGGCTGCCCGGTTCTCCGGAAAGCACTTCCACGCGGAACCGTGGCGGAAAGCCGTAACCCGCGCCGCTATGGCGTCCCGAAGGAGCGTTGGCGGGCACCAGCACCACGGCATCGAACGGCTGGGTGCGCCCCAAATCCACCACCGCGGATTTGCCCTGCGGCGCGCCGCCGAAACGCCCGTGCCAACCCAGACGGCTCGCGCTTTGATCGGGCGGCTCCGCCGGCAGCGTGGCGAGTTCGGCCTCCAAGGCGTTGAGCGCGGCCTCACCTTGCCGCAACTCCGGCGAAAAGAGAGCCTCGAAGGAAGCCGCAGACGCGCGCGTTCCCCCCGGACCGGCCAAGGCCAGGCCGGCCCATCCCAAAGCCAGACACCGCGCGAGCATGGCGGATCATGCACCGGCCTCCCCGACGGCGGCCAGAAGATTCCTCCCACGTCGGGTCACGTTTTCGCGTGATGGCGCGCCGGCCGCCGCTGCGGTATATAAAGACCCCGCAGCTCCCCTCCCCCGGCCCGCTTTCGACTCATGAATACGTCACCTTGGCATCGCCCGCTGCCTCCGGTCTTGGCCCGCCCGCGGCTCTCCCGGCGCAACTTCCTGTGGCGGAGCGGGGGCGGCCTGGGTGGCCTCGCACTCGCCTCGCTGTTGGGATCAGAAGCCCGGGCGACCGCTCCAGCCACGGCGCAAGTTTTCCCTGCCAAGGTCAAACGCGTGGTGCAGCTCTTCATGGCCGGCGCGGCCAGCCATCTCGACCTCTGGGATTACAAGCCCGAACTCATCAAACGCCACGGCCAGCCAAGCGATTTCGGGGAAAAGGTCGAAACCTTTCAGGACGGCCTCGGCCCGTGGCTGCGGCCGGTGTGGGACTTCAAACCCTACGGCCGATGCGGCAAGATGCTGAGCGAGGTGGTCGCACCGCTCGGCGCCGTCGTCGATGACATCGCCTTCATCCACAACGTCACCGGCAAGACCGGCGTGCATTCGCAAGGCACGCTCTTGCAGGCCTCGGGCTTCCAATTGCCCGGCTTTCCCGGCGCGGGGTGCTGGGTCAGCTACGCGCTCGGCTCGCTCAATGAAAACCTGCCCGCCTTCGTGGTGCTGCCCGATCATCGCGGCCTCGCCAGCAATGGCGTGAAGAATTGGGACGCCGCCTTCCTGCCCGCGCAGCACAGCGGTTCCGTCATTTATCCGGGCCGCGACCTGCCGGTGGCCGATCTCTTTCCACACCGGAACGGCGATTACGTCACCCCGCAAAGCGAAACCGCCGCGCGGGAATTGATGGCCGCGCTCAACCGCGACCATGCCGCCACACGCGCGGACGACCCGCGGCTGGAGTCGCGCATCCGCAGCTACGAACTCGCCGCGAAGATGCAGCTCGCCGCGCCCGAGGCGCTCGATTTTCGCCAGGAACCGACGCACGTCCTCAAACTCTACGGCCTCGACCGTGGCCTGCGCGAATGGCCCAAGGAAATCAACGCCGAGGAGGAGACGTATTACTTCGCGCAGAAATGCCTCACCGCCCGCCGCCTGCTTGAGCGCGGCGTGCGCTTCGTGCAAATCTGGAGCGGCAACGACAACGGCTTTCCGCGCCGCAACTGGGATTCCCACGAAAACATCCGGCGCGACCACGGCCCGCTCGCGCGCGGCATGGCGCGCGGCGCGGCGGCGCTCATCCAGGATCTCAAACAACGCGGCCTGCTCGACGACACCCTCATTTTGTGGACCACCGAGTTCGGCCGCATGCCCAGCAGTCAGGGCGGCGAAGGCCGCGACCACAACCCGCACGTCTTCACCAACTGGTTCTGCGGCGGTGGCATCAAAGGCGGCGTCACTTACGGCGAAAGCGACCAGTGGGGCTACAAACCGCTCGACCGCGCCCACCCCACGGAGGTCTATGACATCCACGCCACCATGCTGCACCTGCTCGGCCTCGACCACACCAAACTCACCTGGCGCCATAACGGCACCGACCGCCGCCTCACCGACGTGCATGGCCACGTCCTCGACGGCGTGCTG
>CAZQUC010000061.1:3468-14375 GCA_964596095.1 uncultured Enterobacteriaceae bacterium | reverse complement strand
GGCGGCGCGGTCGCGGTGGCGAAGACGGCGCCGTGGGCGAGAAACTCGACGCGGACGAGCGTGCCGTCGGGATCCGCGGCCGTGGCGTTCAAGGTCACCGTTTGCCCTTGCGTGGCAGTGGGGTCGGCGGGGTCGGCGGCGAGGGACACCGTGGGCGGCAGGTTTTGGATGGCGTATTTCGCGCCGAGATAGTCCACCACCGCGGCGCGTTCGGCGGCCGACAGCGCCCGGTCGTAGATGAGCAGCTCGGCGAGATCGCCCTTCAGTTTGGTGAAGAGATCGTGGCGCGAGCCGATGATGAGCGGCGTGTCATTGTCGAACAGGAACGCGGTGATCTCGCCGCTGCCGTTCGGCTGGGCCGCGAGGTAATGGGTCGCCGTCGTGTCGGACATGTCGAAGCCCGCGATGAGATAAGTATTCGCGCGCAGGGGGATGAGGCCATCCACGGTGCCGAGATTGGCGTTGGAGCCGTCTCCGCGCAGCAGGCGAGGCACGCCGGTATTGGGGAGCGTGTAGTAATCGATTGAGGACGGATAATTGTCCAAGGTCTTGGCCCAGACCGCGCGGTAGGTGGCGAAGTCATCGAACCGCGTCACAAAAAACGTCGTGAAGTCTCCCTCGATGGACAGCCCGTCGGAGTCGGCGATTTCCAAGTAATCGTCCACGCCGTCGAACCGCAGCACCGGCTGGTTGTTGAGCGCGGCGGGCACGAGTTGCGGCGCCGCTTCCGGGGCGACCAGTAGCGCGTGATGGTCATTGCCGGACTGGTCCAGCCATTCCTCGACCAGATCGTCCGAGGCCGTGACCCCCGCGTCCGCTTTGAGCCACAACTGCAATCCCTCCTGCACCGTCAGGGTTTGCGCCGAGAGAAAATTCCCTCCAGAAATTCCCAAGAGGCACAGCGCGACGCCGGCCGCCTTCCGGCGCATCGAAGAGATTTGATGAGTCATAGCGAGGCTGATCGTAAGGAATTGCGACTTTTCCTTACTAGACAAATACTCTACAATATTTCGCTATGGAGTTATGAGATTTTAGACGACAATCGAAAGATCAGTTACGGTGGAAAAAGGGATTCGCGTGAAGGAGTTGACGACGGGGGCTTTTTGGCGGAAGCCGGACGCAGCGGTTTCCTGTCCGCTCGCACACATCGTCTTTGTTTTCCCGATCATTCTCCATGTCCTTTTCTTCCTCAGCCCGGCACTTTCATTTCATCGGCATTTGCGGCACCGCGATGGGCGCGGTGGCGGCCGCGATGAAGGAGCGCGGTTATGTCATCACCGGCTCCGACGCGGCGGTGTATGAGCCGATGGCCTCCTTTTTGCGCGACAAGGGCATCGAGATTGCCGAAGGCTACCGGGCGGAAAACATCCCCGGGACGGCGGAGATCATCGTCATCGGCAACGCCATCAGCCGTGGCAACCCCGAATGCGAGGCGGTGCTCAACCGGCGGCTGCTCTACACCTCGCTGCCCGAGTTGTTGAAACACCAGTTCCTGCGCGGCAAACGCAATTACGTCGTCACCGGCACGCACGGCAAAACCACCACCACCAGCCTGCTGGCGTGGCTGCTGGAGAGCGCGGACCGCCAGCCGTCGTTCATGATCGGCGGCGTCACGCGCAATTTCGGCCAGGGCGGACGGTTCACCGACAGCGACTTCGTGGTGTTGGAAGGCGACGAATACGACACCGCCTTTTTCGACAAGCGCTCGAAGTTCGTCCACTACCTGCCGGAGCTGGTCATCGTCAACAATCTGGAGTTCGACCATGCCGACATCTACAAGGATCTGACGAGCATCCAGCTCAGCTTCAACCGGATGCTGCGGCTCGTGCCCGGCAACGGCCTCGTCCTGCTCAATGGCGACGACGCCCACGCCCTCGCCGCCGCGCGCGAGAACAAGGAGGAAATGTTCACCGCCTGCCCCGCGCCCTTGCAAACCGTGGGCATGGGCGAAGCCAACGACTGGCGGCTCATGGATCTCCGGCTGGAGGAAGGCGGCACGTCGTTCCGGCTCAATGGCGAGCCGTTCTTTGTGCCGATGGACGGCGAGTTCAACGCGCGCAATGCAGCGATGACGATCGTGGCGGCGCGCTTCGCGGGGCTGACTGACGAGGAAATTCGCGAGGGACTGCGCGGGTTTCTCGGCGTGGCCCGCCGCCAGCAGGTGCGCGGCATGACCCAAGGCGGCGTGACGATCATTGACGATTTCGGCCATCACCCGACGGCCATCCGCGGCACGGCCGAGGCGTTGCGCCAGCGGTATGTGCCGCCGGGGGCTCGGCTGTGGGCCTTGTTCGAGCCGCGCTCGAACACGACACGCCGCAAGGTGTTTCAGCAGGAATTGGCGGATGCCCTCGCGGTGGCCGATGGGGTCATCATCGCGGAGATCCCCGATCTGCACAAGGTGCCGGAGCACGACCGGTTGGATGTGGCGGCCCTGGTCAACGACGTGGCGGCGCGCATGGAGGGCCGGTGTTATCTGGAGCCGGATGCGGATGCCATCGTGGCGCGCCTCGCGCCGTTGGTGCGGGAGGGCGATGTGGTGGTGGTCTTCAGCAACGGCGGCTTCGGGGGGATCCATGGCAAACTGCTCGCCCTGTGACAAGCCATGCGCGCGGTGCTTTGCCAGATGGAGATCGTGTGGGAGGACAAGCCTGCGAATTTTGCGCGGGTGCGGGCGTTGGTGGGGCGGGGAGATGGACTTGATGGACCGCATGGATGCGCGACGCACGGCCTGCCGGAAGGGGGGGCGGGTGTCCCGCCTGCCCGTTCCTTTGAGGACACCCTGATGGTGCTGCCGGAGATGTTCGCCACCGGCTTCAGCATGAATGCGGACGCGACGGTCGAGCCGGAAGGCGCGTCCGGCGCGACGGAACAATTCCTGCGTCACCTGGCGGCGGAAACCGACGCGGCGGTGCTGGGTGGCTTGGTCGCGCGGGGGGAAGGCGCGCCGCCGGGCAACCAAGCGTTGGCCGTTTCTCCGCGCGGCGAGATCCTCGCGCGTTATACCAAGCAACGGCCTTTCAGTCTCGCGGGGGAAGACGCGTGTTATGCCGCCGGTTCGGGGACGGTGGTCTTCGACTGGGGCGGCTTTCGTATTGCGCCGTTCGTGTGTTACGACCTGCGCTTTCCCGAATTGTTCCGCCGCGCGGCCATCATGGGCGCGGATCTTTTCGTGGTCATCGCCAATTGGCCCGCGCGTCGCGGGGATCATTGGCTGACCTTGCTCCAGGCCCGCGCCATCGAAAACCAGGCCTGCGTCATCGGGGTCAATCGTTGCGGCCGCGATCCCCGGGCGTCTTATGCCGGGCGCAGTGTCGTCATCGACCCACAGGGCGTCATCATCGCCGATGCGGGCGGCCGTGAAGACGTGGTCGTCGCAGAGATCGATCCTCGCTGGCCCGCGCGGTGGCGCGAGGAGTTTCCCGCGTTGCGCGATGCGGGCGGGGCGGAGATCTGAGCGAGACGCCGAATGATCGCACAATCCACTTGAGCCGCGCCCGCGCGCCCGTTTGCTGGGACTTCCGAATGATCACCACGCCCTTGCGCATCGCCGACCGCACGTTCACCTCGCGCCTCCTCGTGGGCACGGGGAAGTTTTCCTCGCCCGAAACCATGCGCGACGCGTTGGCGGCCTCGGGCACGGAGATCGTCACCGTGGCGTTGCGCCGGGCCGATCTGACGGGTAAGGGCGATCCCTTCGCCAATATCCTGGATTTCATCGACCGCGAAAAATACCTGCTGCTGCCCAACACCAGCGGCGCCCTCAACGCCGAGGAAGCGTGCCGGCTCGCGCGCCTCGCGGTCACCGCCGGCTTGCCCGCGTGGGTGAAGCTCGAAATCCATCCCGATCCCCGCTATCTGCTGCCGGACCCCGTGGAGACGCTCAAGGCGGCGGAGGTGCTGGTGAAGGAGGGCTTCACCGTGCTGCCCTACATCAACGCCGATCCCGTGCTGGCCAAGCGCCTGGAGGATGTCGGCACCGCGACCGTCATGCCGCTGGCCTCACCCATCGGGTCGAACCGCGGTCTCGACGCGCGCGGGCAATTGGAGATCATCATCGAGCAGGCGCAGGTGCCGGTGGTCATCGATGCCGGTCTCGGCCGGCCCAGCCATGCGGCGGACGCGATGGAACTCGGGGCCGACGCCGTGCTGGTCAACACCGCCATCGCCATCGCCTCCGACCCTGCGGAAATGGGCCGCTGTTTCAAAGCCGCCGTCGAAGCCGGCCGGCGCGCCTACGAACTCGGCCTGCCTGGCGTCACCCGCCTCGCTTCGGCGACCAGCCCGCTGACGGGGTTTTTGTTTCAGGAGTGAAGGTTGCGCCTGAAACGCGGCTTGTGGCATTGGGTTGCCTTCGGCGGTCTCGGCTCCAGCCAATGACCTGTGACCCGAGCCTCTGGCTCGGCGGGGAGCCAGAGGCTCCCGTCACGGAACATTGGCCGGAGGCGCAATGCCACAGGTTTCCAGGCAACATTCCTGAGAAAGGTTGAAAAATGCCGTGAGTGAGTGTTCGTTTACCGCGGCATCATTTCGCCAGTCTCACAGACTTTGCTCCCGGACCCGATCATGAACCCGTTCTCCTTGCCTTTCTCCGCCGACGCTTATCGCGCGTTGTGGCGCGCGGTGTTCGACCGGGAGACACGGATGGAGGAAGAAGAAATCTCGGCCCGCAACGACGCTCCTCCGGCGGAAGCGACCGCACCGCGCCCGACCGAAGCGGAATGGCAGAGCCGGTGGTTCGCGGGCGAGTTCGGACGCGTTTTCACCACGACCGACGGGCATCCGGTGGAGATCGTCCAATTCGGCACGTGGAATCATTCCGCGGGGCCGGACTTCACCGAGGTGGCGGTCAAGGTGGGCGGGCGCTTGCTGACTGGCGCGCTGGAACTGGACGGCGACGCGCGCGACTGGGAACGCCACGGTCACGCGCGGAATCCCGCTTACGACGGCGTGGTGCTGCACGTGTTCTTCATCGTGCCGGAGAAAGAAACTTTCCACACGCGCACCAGCCGGCATCGCCAGGTGGCGCAGGTGCGGCTGGATCCTGCGGCAGTCGGAGACGGGCCGCCGCCCGCACCGGCGGAGGCCAAGTGCGGGCGCTGCTCGTTTCCGCTGGCCGCCATGCCGGGACCGCGCCTGACCTCGTTGCTGGAAGCGGCGGCGCGTTACCGGCTGGAGCGCAAGGCGCGCCGGCTCGCGCGGCTGGCCGAGTTGCACGGCTGGGATGAAACGCTCTTTCAGGAACTCGCCGCCGCCTTCGGCTATCGTCGCAACCAGCGGCCGCTGACCATGCTGGCCCAGCGGTTGCCGCTGCGGCTGTTGCGAACGCATCCGGCGGGCGCGGAAGTGCTGCTCTTCGGTGCGGCGGGATTTTTGGAGGCGAAGCTCTACGAGCAGGCGCCGGCCGACACGCGCGGCTATCTCCGCGAGCTGTGGGAAACGTGGTGGCGGCATCGCGCGGAATTTTCCGCCGTGCCCCCGCCGCGTTGGGCGCTCGCCGGGTCGCGGCCGCACAATCATCCGCACCGGCGTGTCGGCGCGCTGGCGGTGCTGGCCGGGCAGTGGAAAACCGTCCGCGCCGCGTTCGAGCACGACCGCACGGCGGTGGAGCGCGCGCTGGGGGCGCTCGCGCATCCGTTTTGGGATCGCCATTACACCCTCACCAGCCGGCCCGCCGCCACGCCGCAGGCATTGCTGGGAGAGACGCGGGTGGGGGAAATCCTCGCCAACGTGGCCTATCCTTACTGGAGCCAACGCCGCGAGCCGGCCGGGTGGTGGCCTGACTACGCGGGCCGGCCCGCGAAGCTGGATAACGAAAAAGCCCGGCGCGCCGCGCTGCGGCTGCTCGGCCGGCGCGAGGACGCGCGGATGTTTCAAAAAAAGCTCTTCCACCAACAGGCGTTGCTCCAGCTTTATGAGGATTTCTGCCTGCAGGATCACAGCGATTGCGCGCACTGCCTCTTCCCCGAGCTGTTGTCCAAGTGGCCGGAAACGAGTCTTCGGGAGTGATCCCGGCGGTCAGCGATCGGGAAGAAAATCATCGCCAAGGCGGAAATTCCGGGTTGAGAATGCGGCCTCGCGATGACGACCCGCCTGCCACCGCCGCTCCCCTGGGCCACCGGGGAATCCCCGCCACCTGCTCTGATTCCGGCCACCCGGCCGGTGGTGCTGCGATTGGAGGGGCTGCGCAAGCGCCTGGGTCGCACGGAGGTCTTGCAAAGGCTGGATGTGGAAGTGCGCGCGGGCGATATCTACGGCTTCCTTGGGCGCAACGGCGCGGGCAAGACGACCGCGATCCGTTCCATCATGGGCATCTTGCAGCCGGATAGCGGGCGGATGCAGTTGTTGGGACGCGAACTCAAGCGCGCGGACCGGGCGGCCAAACAGCGGATCGGTTATGTCTCGCAGGAGCCGTTTTTTTATTCGTGGATGACCTGCCGCGCGCTGGGCCGGTTCGTGGCGGGATTTTACCCGACGTGGGACCACACGGAATTCGCCCGGCTGCTGCGCGTGCTCGAACTGCCGGAGAAGCGGCGTTTTTCGCATCTTTCCGGCGGGATGAAGATCAAGCTCGCGCTGGCCCTGGCCTTGGCGCACCGGCCGGATTTGCTCATCCTCGACGAGCCGACCGCGGGCATGGATGCGGTGGCGCGCCGGGAATTCCTCGACCTCATCGCCTCGCAGGCACGGCACGAGGGACGGACCACGTTTTTCTCCACCCACCGGATCGAGGAGGTGGAGCGCGTCGCCAACCGCGTGGGCTTGATCGACGGCGGCCGGCAACGCTACGAGGGTGGTGTGGAGGAGTTGAAACAGACGGTGCGTCTGCTGCGCGGCATGCCGGCGGAGGAAGACGCCGCGGCCTGGCTCGCGCGGGTCTTCGCGCACGAGGCCGTCGAGTTGCTGCGCGACGAAACCCGCGACGCCGAGCGCCGGCTGGTGGTGCGCGCGGAGCCGGCGCAGTGGGAGCGGCTGACGCTGCCCGCGCCGGTCATTTGCGAGGCCTTGTCGTTGGAGGAAATTTTCCTCGCTCACACCACGTCCCAATTTGTCGAGCTATGACGGCTTCCGCTTCTCCTCGCCGCCGGCGCACCGGCTCGCCGCGTCCTTTTCCACTCCCGCCCGCCCGATGATTCTTGCGCTGATCGGCAAAGAATGGCGCGAGCACTGGCCGTTCCTGTTGTTCCTCGGCTTCCTGCTGGCGGTGGGAGGAGCGGCCCTGCTCGGGCAGATGACCATGGTTACCGAAGCGGGGAGTCTGTTCACGGTCGCGGGCGCTTACCTGATGCTGGCGCTGCCGGTGGCGTCCGCCATTCTGGGCAGTCGCTTGATCGTGCGGGAATACCGGCACCGGACCCAGCTTTTTCTGGAAGCGTTGCCGATGTCCCGCTGGCACATGGTGGCGGTGAAATACGTGCTGGGCCTGGCGGTGATGGGCGCGCTGACGGCGGCGGCGCTGCTGGGCGCGCTGGCGCTGGGCTGGCGGCACGAGCATTTGACGGGGGCGTTCATCACGGTCCTGGCCCTGCGCGCCTTCGCCACCGCGTGGTGCTGGCACGCGTTCTTTTTCATGACCGGTTTTCTCGGCCGCTACCGCTGGGCGTTGCTGCTGATGATGGTGATGGCCTTGATGGGAGCGACCATGATGGCGGGATGGGAGATCCAGCACTTCGGCCCCTTTTTCCTGCTTGGCGACACCTTCGCTTTCGAACGCGAGCGCGTGCCGGAGCCGCACTTCGCGGTGACGCTGGGGCTGGCGGCGGGGTTTACCGTGGTGGGGTTCGGCCTGGCGCTGGTGCGGGAGGGAAATGTCGGCGCCTTGCTGGCGGAGAAAATGTCGCACCGGGAAAAAGTCTTCATCGCCGTGCTGCTGCTCGGCATGTCGTTCGCGATGTCCACGCTCGACGACAAGCGCGTCAAACACCCCTACGTGCTGCACGCGGCGGCGACGGCGGAGCACTCCGGGGTGAAGGTGCAGGTGGCCGGCTCGTCGGCGGAAGCGCGCGCGCTTGCCGATCACCTGGCGGCGGAACTCGGCGCGCTGGCGGTGTATCTGGAGCTGCATTCCGCGCCGCCGGTCTTTGTCACCTCGCGGCGGGATCTGGATGCGGACAAATACGAGCGCGCGTCGTTGGAGCAGGCGGAAGGCGTGCTGGTCCGGGCGAATTTCCGCGCGGAGGCCTTCGACCGGCGGAAGTTTCTCGCCTGGTTGGTTTCCGAAGTGTTGAAGCACCACAGCCGGGACCGGCTGGCATTGGAAAAGCATGCCTGGAAACGCGAGGGCTTCGCCTGGTGGTGGGCCACCCGCGAACGCGGCCGCGCGCCGCTGGCGGAGGATCGCGCGCTCGCCTTGCGGGCGCTGCACGGCTTTGGCGACACGTTGCCGGACGCCGCCTGGCCGGACCGCTGGCTTGTGGAATGTGACCGCGTCGGCGATGAGACGGCAGCGGCCATGGCCTGGTCCGGCGTGCGCGCCTTGATGGGCCGTCTCGACGAAGAACAGAGCCGCGCCTTGTGGCGGCAAACGCTCGGCGTCCGTCGCCCGGATGACCTGCGCGGCTGGTGGCAGGACTCCCGGCAACCGTTCCGCGAGGTGTTGCCTCGCGTCACGGGCCTCGACGAGGCGGGCTTCATCGCGATCTGGAGGGAGGCGCTGGACGCCGCGCGGCCGGCGCTGGCGGAGGAGCTGCTGACCCTCACCACGCCTCGCCTCGAACTGCGCGCCGAACCGTCGGCGACGGGTGGCGGCTATCGGTTGAAATATCGGCTGGTCACCGGTGAGGGTGAAAACCCGCCCGCCGCCTGGGAGCTGCGTTGGCTGCGGCTGCCGCCCTTCGATGCGGCGCGATCGCCGCGGGCGCTTCGCGTGGAGCGCCACGAAGCCGCCGGCGACTGGCACGAACTCCCGGTCTCCTTCACCACCGGCGACCGCGTGGCCTGCACGCTCGCCGTGACCTCCGCAGCCCTGGAAGGCGCGGTGATTTCCGGCTGGCGCCGCCTCACCTTTCCTCTCGCCCCATGAGCCATCTCCTCAAAAAAGAATGGCGCGCGGCGCGCCCGTTCCTGCTGCTGGTGCTCGTCTTCGGCTTTTTCACGGCCGCGGACACCCTCCTGCTCAAGGCCCCGGACACGACGTCGCTGGCCGCGATGGTCAATGATCGGGATGACGACGCCGAAGGCGGCATCACCGCGTTTGTCTATCTGCTGCTGGCCTTCGCGATGGCCGGCGGCGTGCTGGTGCGGGAGCAGGATGAAGGCACGCTGGAGTTTCTCGACTCCCTGCCGTGCAGCCGCACGCGTCTCTTCGTGGCCAAGCTGGGCGTGTCCTTCGCTGTGCTGGGGATCCTGCCGTTGTTGGATACCACTACGGCTGCGGTCGCGCACACGCTGGGCCGCACGTCGCTCGATCGCTCCCTCCACGTCCCGCTGCTCGTGGGCACGGCGTTAATCGAGTGGCTCATGCTCATGGTGTATTTTTCCCTGGGCCTGGTGTTGTCGTTTCTGCGGCGCTTCTCGTTTCTCGCGCTGGCGTTGTTGTTCGCGGGGTTCCTGTGGGTGCGGCAATGGCCGGTGCCGTGGATCGACCGTCTCAATCTGCTCGCCGTCACCGATTACGAATTCCACGGTCCGCGGCTGCTCGTGCCGTGGGCGTCACTGGGGGTGATGGCGGCGCTGATGGTGGCGTGTCTCGTGGGCGCGTGGGGGCTGTTTCTCCGCCAGGGCGCGATGGGCCGCTTTCGCGAGACTTGGTGGCAGCGTGGCCGGCTCAAGGGCGCACTGGTGGCGGTGGGCACGGCCTTGATGGTCGTGGCATGGGTCGGCCTGTTTTGGTGGATGATGCGAGGGGAGATCGACAAGGATGAAGAGCGCGGTATCCACACCACGGCCGAAGGCGCGCGCGTCGCTTATGGCTCCTGGGCCATCTCGCGCACGGAGGCCGGCGGGTTCACCTTCGTGTATCCCGAGGATCTGTCCGCGCGGGCGGGGCTGCTGACCCGTCAGGCCGGCGAGGTGCATGAAAAAGTCCGTTCGTTTTTCGGGGCGGAAGCCGCATCGCCGCTCGTCGCCGACCTGCACAGCCCGCTGCGGCACGCGGCCGGCACCGCGAACTGGAAACGCGTCAATCTGAATGTCGCCCGCGAGTCCGACCCTGCGGAACTCGCCGCCATCCTCGGCCACGAGACCACGCACGTTTACATCGACGTGCTGAGCGACGGCGCGCTGCGCCGGAATTTCGCGTCCACCCGCTGGTTCCACGAAGGATTGGCCACGTTCGTCGAATACGAATTGCTCCATCCGCCGGAAAAACGGAGCGGACTGCGCCGGTTGGCCGCCTTTGCCCATGCGCGCGGCGAGGCCGGGCTGGACACGATGGCGGACGATGCGGCCTGGCGGCGGGAGATGGATCCCAATGCGGTGTATCCGCTGGGCGAACTCTTCGTCGCCGCGCTGGTGGACCGTTATGGCCGGGACGCGCCGGTTGCCCTGCTGCGGGCCGCCGCGCGTGAGGAAGCGCCGGACGATTTGGCCGGCGTGGCATTTTGGACCGATCTTTTCCAAGCCGCGGGCTATGATTTCGCCGCTGTCGCGGAGGAGTATCACCATCGGCTCGATCGCCTCGAGGAGGAGACGGAAGCCGCCTTTCTCGCCACCCTGCCGCGTCTCGCGGTGAGCGCGGCGCGGGAAGGGGCCTGGATCCGGTTCGTGGTCGAGCCCACCGCGCCGCTGCCGGCAGGCGTGGAACTGATGGGCCGGGTGCGCTCCGACGTGGACGCCGACGAATCCCGCTTTGTGGAATTGACCGAACTGGAAGACGGCCACTGGTATGTGGAAGCCTCCGCCGTGCCCGGCCGGGTCGTATGGTATCAATTCGGCTTCCATTGGCCGGATGCGCCGCTCCCGGCCTA
>CAZQUC010000061.1:0-3368 GCA_964596095.1 uncultured Enterobacteriaceae bacterium | reverse complement strand
CTCACGCGGTGCGACCGGTCCACGTCCAGGTGTCGGGGCCGAATTCCGCCAGGAGGTCGCGGCGCAGGGCGTCCGTGAGGCGTCCCTCGCGCAGGATCGCGAAGACGGTCGCGCCCGAGCCGGAGAGGAGGGCGGCGGCCACTTCATCGCGCGCGAGGAGCCAGGTTTTCAATTCGGCGAGCAGCAGGTATTTGGCGAAAACGGGGCGTTCGAGATCGTTGACGAGCGTGAGCGGCGGCTTGGCAGCGGCCGCGCTGCCGGGCAGTGGTTGTGGCGCGTAAGGCACGCCGGGGATTTCCCGCGAGTCACGCCATTGCTGGTAGGCCCATGGCGTGGGCACGGGGAAGGGGGGCTTGGCCAGCAGGAGGGGGAGGCGGGGGGAGAAGTCCGGCACGGGGGTCACGAGTTCGCCGCGTCCCCGGCAATCGGCCGCTCCGCCGTGGAGAAAGAACGACACGTCCGAGCCGAGGCCGGCGGCGATGGCACCGAGCGCTTCGATGGAAAGGCCGAGGCCGCATACGTCATTGGCGCCGCGCAGCACGGCGGCGGCGTCGCTGCTCCCACCGCCGAGGCCGGCGCCATGCGGGATGGCTTTCTGCAAATGCAACCGCAGTCCCGGCAGCGGCGCGCCGGTGTGGGCGGCGAGCCGGTCCAGCGCCTGCCGCGCGAGGTTCGCACCATCGGTGGGCAGGGTCGGGTCGGAGCAGGTGAAGCCCACCGTGCCGGGCGCGTCGCCGGTGCGTTCCAGCGTCAGCGTGTCGGCGAGATCGAGGGAGAGCATCCGCGTGTCGATTTCATGGAACCCATCCTCCCGGCGGCGCAACACGCGCAACCACAGGTTGATCTTGGCGGAGGCGGTCAGAAGCACGGGATGCGGCGGGAAAGTAAGGCGGAAGCGGCGATCATGAGGCCGGGGCGGGATCGGGGGAAGCGGAGGCGGGATCGGGCGGCGCGTCCGGCTCGGGTTTGCGGCGGCCGATGCGTTTTTCCCAAATGTAACGGCGGAAGAGCACCTTGAGCCCGGCGGTCAACGGCACGGCGAGGAGCACGCCGAGGAAGCCGCCGATGAGCAAACTCCAGAAGAGCACGGAGAAGATCACCGTCAGCGGATGCAGCCCCACCGAATCGCCCACGATGCGCGGCTGGGTGACGAGGCTGTTGATCTGCTGCACGACCACGAAGATGGCGGTGACGATGATGGGATAGACCCAGATTTGATTCGGGAACAGGCGCCAGGTGTTGACGTAATGGCGCAACACTTCGCCGGTGGCGGGATCGAGGATATTCGCGCCCGGCACGCCGCCGGCGCCGGCCGCGGTTTGCCCGAAGTAGCTGATGGAGATGATGATGGCCGGCAGCCAGCAGAGGATGCTGCCGATGTAGGGCAGCAGGCCGAGCAGGGCGACGAAAATGCCGATCAGCAACCCGCCCGGCAGGCCGATCAACATGAGGCACAGGCCGACCAGCAGGCCGTCGATGAGGCTGACCAGCATCTGCCCGCGGAAAAACGAGATCAGATAGCCGTTGATTTCATTGAGCGTGCCGACGACTTCGCTTTTGAATCTCGATTCCTTGAGCGGCAGGTAGTCACTCCACGTCTGGGTGATGCTCTCGCTTTCTTTGAGGAAATAATACAGATAGATCGGCACCAGGAAGAGGCCGACGATGTAGCCGAACAAGCCCAGGAAGCCGGTCACGCTGTCGGCGGCGAATCCGCCGATCTTTTTCACCAGTGTCTCCGCATGTTGTTGCAACCATTTGCGGGAACTGAAGGTGGAAACCGTCGGCGCGTCGTCGTCTCCGGAGGCGGCCTCCGGATCCGGGGCGTCCGGGGCAGGCGTGGCGTCCTCGTCCGATGGGGCTTCCGGCGGGGTGGGGGAGTCCGGGTCCACCTCGTCCGGCGCGGCGCCTTCCTCGCCGGTCACGGCGCCGGAGAGGGCGGTCACGGAGGCGAGCCGGCGCGCCCAGAATTCATCGATGGCCGTGAAGCCGTTCTCGACGAAGGACCGCACGTTTTCGAGCAGGTCCGCGGTATTTTTCTGCTCGACCCAGCGGTTGGTCTGCCGCACCGCCGGCACCACGACCATGGTGGTGAGCACGATGAGGGCGAGATGAAACGTGAAATACACCGTCAGCATTGCCCGCATCCGTCGCCAGCCGCGCTGGGTCAGCTTGCGGATCATCGGTTCGAGCAGATACGCGATGATGCCCGCCACCGCCAGCGGCACCAGCACCGGCTGCAGGAAGGACAGCACGCGCATGACGATCCACACCAGCAACACCACCACCGCGCCGATCAGCACGATGGACAGGCCCGTGACCGCTCCCCACAGCACCTTGCGCTGGAACGGGCTGGGAAATTCCTGGTCGGCCGGAGCACGCACGCCGCAGACATAGGCCGCGCGGCGAAAGGAAGCAAGCGCTTCGGCGAGGAATCAACGCGGTCCATGATCCATCACCGGAGGGAGCCGGGGATCAGCGCCGATCCGTCCGGTGACCATGACCAGCCTTGCGTCCCAGAAATGAGTTGCGAGGCGCACGGGAAGGTATTCAATGCTGGCGTCGCGCTTCCGAAGGCGGAAGATTATTTCCCGAATCTGAAATCAACCGGGGAGGGAGAAGAGGGATGGGGTGGGGGAATCAGGCGTTCAGCGCATCGCGCATCCCCGTCCAGCAGGTTCATTAGGCACGTGAGGCCTCTTTAGAGCTGGCTCCTGAACACTTTTTTTCGCCATAGGGGTTTTTGAAATGCTGAAAAATATCCAATTTTGCGCTTCGTTTATGATAATTTTTGCGAAATCGCGATAATTTTAGTTGCGCTCTCAATTAAAATAGTCATAATCAATAAAGACTCTCAATTTTTCTTCAATATTATGATAAAACACCACACTTCCATTTCGGCTTTTTCGCGCGGCTTCAGCTTTGTTGAAGTGCAGATCACCGTGGCGGTGTTGGCGCTGCTGGTGGCCATCGTCATTCCGTCGGTGCCCCGCTTGGCGGGAGAAGCCGCGGGCCAAGCCACGGCCTCTGAACACTCGGAAGAGAAGACCAATGCCACGGCCGACGCCATCCAACGCTTCGACCAAGCCGTGCTGGCCAAGCCTTCGAGCCGCGTAGTGAGATAGGGATAATCGAAATTCGGCGCTCCATCTCCCTCCATTCCGTCCATCTCCCGCTCAAAAAGCGACATACGCCCCCAACCCCTGCGGCCCACCCTCGCGCCCGAACCCGCTTTCTTTATAGCCGCCGAACGGGCTGGCCGGGTCGAATTTATTGTAGGCATTCGCCCACACCACGCCCGCGCGGAGCTGGGCGGCCATTTTGAAAATGCGGCTGCCCTTGTCCGTCCACACCCCTGCGCTGAGCCC
>CAZQUC010000060.1:0-14465 GCA_964596095.1 uncultured Enterobacteriaceae bacterium | reverse complement strand
AAGTGCCCAGCGCGAGGCCGAGCCGTTTTTTCGCTTCGGCGGGAGAGAGGGCCGGGGGCTCCTCAGCCGCCGGAGCGGCTTGGGCCGCCGGGGCAGGAGGTGTGGCCGGCGCGGTGCCTTGTGCGGAGAGTGCCGCCGGCAGGAACGCGGCGAGCCAGAGAATGGACGATTTTTTCATTGAGGGATAATGACGGATGTTCGGGTGCTCGATGATAGTGGGCCGAGGCGGCTGGCTTCGGAGAAGCCGGAGTGTCCGCACGGCCGAGGAAGGTAAAACTAGGGCTGGAAGCCGCACGGTCAAGGGCCGGCCGCGGTCGATGTCGCGAGGGGCGGATGCCCGCTCCGACAACCATTTTCACCCAAGTCATCGAATTTTTGCATCCGGAAGCTTCCCGTCGCTGTGCTCAACGCTGTCGAGGCGACCATAAGGCGCAGGCTTTCCCGTGCTCCGCTCCGTTCTTCGCGATGGCTGGATGGATCCCGTTATCCCACGATCTCAAAATCCCCCCGCCTGCCCATCCTTGCGGCTGTCGCTGGCGCCGATCCAGACGCCTTGATCGTGATCGCGGGCGATGGCCTGGTAGCCGCCGAAGGGGCCGTCGGCGGCGCGGACGCGGTGGCCTTTGCGGAGGAGGGCGCGCACGGTTTCCTGCGGGAAGCCGCTTTCCAATTCGACCACGCCGCCGTCGCTCATTGCCAGGGCCTGGCCGGCCGGCTCCGTCGAGCCGTGGTGGTGGAGGCGCGGGGCGTCGCCGGCTTCCTGTAAATTCATGCCGAAGTCGATGAGGTTGATGATGATTTGGGCGTGGCCCTGCGGTTGCATGGCGCCGCCCATGACGCCGAAGCTCAACCACGGCCGGCCATCCTTGGTGGCGAAGGCGGGGATGATGGTGTGGAAGGGCCGCTTGCCGGGCGCGTAGGCATTGGGGTGGTCGCGCTGGAGCACGAACTGCTCGCCGCGATCCTGCAAAATGAAGCCCAGGCCCGGCGGCGTCATGCCCGAGCCCATGCCGCGGAAGTTGGATTGGATGAGCGAGACCATCATGCCGGAGGCGTCGGCGGTGGTCAGATAAATGGTGTCGCCCTCCTGCACGGCCGGATGGCCGGCTTCGACGCGACGGGCGGCGTGGTCGGGAGAAAGCAGTCGGCCGCGTTCGGCGGCGTAGTCTTTGGAGATCAGCCGCTCCACCGGCGCGGGATGGAAGGCCGGATCGGCATACCAGCGCGCGCGGTCCTCGAAAGCCAGCTTTTTGGCCTCGACGAACAAATGAACGTGTTCTGGACTGCCAAACCCATAGGATTTGAGATCGTAGGGTTCGAGCAGATTGAGGATTTGCAGGGCGGCGATGCCCTGGCCGTTGGGCGGCAACTCCCAGACATCGATCCCGCGATAATTCGTCGAAACCGGCTCGACCCATTCGCCGGTGTGCGCGGCCAGATCGTCGGCGCTCAGGAAGCCACCGTTCGCGGCCATGTAGTCACCGATGATGCGGGCGATCCCGCCTTTGTAAAAAGCGTCGCGGCCACCGCGGGCGATGGCCTCCAGCGTGGCGGCCAGGTGGGGATTCTTCCATCGTTCACCCTTGCGCGGCGCGCGGCCGTCGAGCGTGAACTGTTCGCGGAATCCGGGGAATTCCGAAAGCCGCGGCACGCTGCGCTCCCAATAGTAAGCGATGGTTTCCGCCACCGGATGCCCTTCGCGGGCGTAGACGATGGTCGGCGCCAGCACCTCGGCCATCGGCAGCTTGCCGAAACGCCCGTGCAGCGCGAACCAGCCATCGACCGCGCCGGGCACGGTCACCGGCAGCGGGCCGTAGGCAGGAATCGCTGCGTGACCGTTTTCAATAAACCAGTCCAAAGTCAGCGACCGCGGCGAGCGCCCCGAGCCGTTGTAGCCATGCAGCTTTTGCGTCGCCGGATCCCAGACGATGGCGAACAGGTCGCCGCCGAGGCCGCATCCGGTCGGCTCCATCAACCCGAGCGCGGCATTGGCGGCGATAGCCGCATCGACCGCGCTGCCGCCAGCCTTGAGGATATCGAGCGCGATTTGCGTCGCCAGCGGATGCGAGGTCGCCGCCATGGCGTGGGGCGCGATCACTTCCGAGCGTGTCGCAAACAACCGGCCGGTGATGCGGTCGGCGCTATGGCCGGGGACGGTCGCGACGAGCGCGGCGGCGAAGAAAACGAGATGGGGCCATCGCATAGTGGAGCGCCGTTGGTGTCGGCGGTAGCAGCATAGGGACAAAGACACCGGTTTCCAGCATTTCCAGGTGAGAGGGTGAAAGACCCAAAGGGCGGGAAGGGACGAAAAGAATGAATGGTGAAGTGACATTTCGACGCTTTTTCATGCAAAGTCGATGAAGAGTGTCTTTTGTTACATATCTAAAATTGCGTCATATTGACATAATTAAGACAATTTTCAGAAGAGAGATCGCTTGCTAGGGACTGCCACGGAGACACCTGATGAAAATCCTAACAAAACGAGTTGCAACTTGCCCCTCGTTCGGGCTAAAGCTCCGCTTGCTGCTTCTTTCATGGCACGAGTGCGTCACCAACCCGGAGGCCGGTTCAAGATCGGTCTGATCCAGATGGCTTGCGGGCCTTCTGTCTCCAAAAATGTGTCCGCGACCAAGCGGCTGGTGCAGCAGGCGGCCAAACAGGGCGCGCAAGTGATCTGTCTCCAGGAGCTTTTTGCCTCGCAATATTTCTGCCAAGCGGAAAAGCAGGATTACTTCGCGCTGGCGGAGCGGATCCCGGGGCCGCAAACCGAGGAGATGCAGTCGTTGGCGCGGAAGCTGGGAGTGGTCATCGTGGTGCCGGTCTTTGAGAAACGCGCGCCCGGGCTCTACCACAATTCCGCGGTGATCATTGATGCTGACGGAGAAATGCTCGGAATTTACCGGAAAATGCACATTCCGGACGACCCGCAGTTTTACGAGAAATTCTACTTTGCGCCCGGCGATTTGGGTTTTCGCGCCTGGGAGACGGCATTCGGCACCATCGGCGTGCTGATTTGCTGGGACCAGTGGTATCCCGAAGGCGCGCGGCTGACGGCGTTGCAAGGCGCGCAGGTGCTTTTTTACCCGACGGCCATCGGATGGCTGCCGCCGGAAAAAGCCACATATGGTGCTCGCCAACAAGCTAGTTGGGAAACAATCCAGCGTGGCCATGCGGTGGCCAACGGGGTCTATGTGGCCGCCGCCAATCGACACGGACTGGAGCAGCCGGAAGGCCCGCCCGGCCTGGAGTTCTGGGGACAAAGTTTCGTTGCCGATCCATCGGGACAGATCATTGCCCGCGCGCCGGTGGATGAAGATGCCGTGCTCCTCGCGGACATCGATCCCGCCGCCATCGAGGCCCAGCGTCACGGCTGGCCGTTTCTGCGTGACCGCCGGATCGATGCCTATCAAGGGATAACACAACGGTTTCTGGATCAACCTCTCGTCCAGGGTTCTTACTTCCAATCATGAAAGCCAAGAAAGCCTCGGCCCCTCGTTCGAAAGCCAAGGTCGTCACCAAGGCGCGCCCGAGCGCGCCGTCTGCCAAAACCAAAGCCAAGGCTGCCAAAACTGTCAAAGCCGCCAAAGGGGAAAGCGCCGCGTCCAAGAAAGCCAAAGCTCCCGCCAAGCCCAAAGCGGCGGTGATCGCGAAGAAGGCGGCGAAATCCCAAGAGCCGAAAACGACGAAGCCGGCCAAAGCCACGAAGTCGGCGGTGAAACCGGCCAAAATTTCCAAAGCGCCCAAAGTGGCGGAGCCGGTGTTCTCCTCCAAGACGCCGCGGCAGGAGCATTTCCGGATGCCCGCCGAGTGGGAGACCCACTACGGCACGTGGCTGACGTGGCCGAATCGCAAGGGCATCAGCTTTCCTGGCAAAGGAGCCTACGAGGCGGCGTTGCCGGCCTTGGAGGCAATGGTCAGCGCGCTCATCGCTTCCGAACAAGTGTTTATCAACATTGGTAACGAGGAAGATAAGCAATTGCTTAAAGATACACTTACGCTGGCCGAGCAACGTCATGTGCATTTTCTCGACGGTCCGGTCATGGAGCCGTGGTGTCGTGATCATGGCGCGACGCTGCTGGTCCGGGACAAGGACCGGCACGGAGCCGCCGTGATCTGGAAGTTCAATGGCTGGGGCGGCAAATACGAAAAGCTGGGCGACGATACCAAGATCGCCCTGCGCATGGCGGAATATCTGGGCGGAAAGCTCTTCAATCCGGGTATCGTGCTCGAAGGCGGCGCCATCGATGTGAACGGGAGCGGCAGCGTGCTGGTCACGGAATCCTGCCTGCTCAACAAGAACCGCAACCGCGGCATGAAGAAGGAGGCGATGGAGCAGATCCTCAAGGATTACCTCCATGTGAAGAACGTCCTCTGGCTGCCGGGCGGGCTGGAAGGCGACGACACCGATGGACACATCGACACCATCGCGCGATTCGTCAGCCGCACCTCGGTGGTGACGGTGGTGGAGGACAATCCGAAGGACAAGAACTACGCCATCCTCCAGAAGAACCTGGAACTGCTCCAGGCGATGAAGGCCGAGGACGGCACGCCGCTGGAAGTCATCCCGCTGCCGATGCCCAAGCCGATCGTCCGTAAAGGACAGCGGCTGCCGGCGACGTATGCCAATTTTTACATTGGCAACAAAATCGTCCTGCTGCCGACCTTCGACGATCCGGCCGATGAGAAGGCGCTGGAGATCATGGTCAAATGCTTCCCCTCGCGGCGCATCTACCCCATCGACAGCCGCGAACTCATTTGGGGGCTGGGGTCGTTCCACTGCCTCACCCAGCAATTGCCGCTGGCCGCTTTTCCCAAGGTCATCGAGCTGATCCGCAATCCGCCGCCGACGCCCAAGGTGGTGTATTGAGCGGGGCGGAGGATGGAACCTATACGCCATATAGGGCCCATGGGCGGTTGGCGGCGCCGCAATTTTCCCGTTTCTTTTCGCCGCGAATGAGGCCATGCTCACGCCATGGAACACCGCTTTTTCCGTTATGGCTCGCTGGCGGTCATCGGGCTGCTGATCCTCCATGTCATCTGGATCCGCTCTCGTCCGGAAGAGCAACAGAATGAGAGCGGCGTGCTCATGATCCTTGAACTGTTCATCATCGCGATCCTGGGTGGTGTGCTTTTTGTGACTTGGGTGCTGCCGGCGCTGGGCGACAGCATGACGGAGGCGATGATCGGCTCGGGAGAGAAAGTGGAGCAGACCCCGCGTTCGACGGTGGTGTCGCTGATCGCTGCCGGAGATTACGAAGAGGCGATCCTGGAGCTGGAAAAACAGGCGCAGGCCGCGCCGACGGATCGGGGGCCGGTGCTGGAAATCGCGCGGCTTTATCATGACAAATTGAACGATCCCGATAGTGCCGTGCAGACGATCCGGACCGCGTTGGTGAGCCGCGAATGGGCCGCCGAGGACGAAACGCAGTTGCGGCTGCGGTTGGCCGACTGGCTGGGCGCGCGCAAGGATTTCGCAGGCGCACGCGAGCAGGTGGAGGCCGTGTTGGCAAAGTTTCCCGACACCCCCCAAGCCGGCGCGGCGACCACCAAGCTCCGCGAGGTGCAGGAAAAGGAATATCTCGCTTCGCGCGAATCCTGAGGCGTGGAAAGCTCCCTCCACGCCGCTTCGCCGGTCCACCGGTGCCCCAAGCTGGCCGCGCCCTTGCTGGCGGCGATGGCGGGCATCGGGATCGCGGAAGCGGCGTCGGCGGGCGCGGGTTGGTGGAGCGCGGCCTTGGCGGCGGCGTGGCTGTGGTTCGGCGCGCGGCGTTCGGCCTGGGCGCTGGCGGCGGTGATTTTGACGGGCTTCGGTCTGCTGCACGCGCTGGACCGGTGCGCCGTGGAGAGGGCGCCGTGGTCCGCCGCGCTGGAGGAGGGGAGGCGGATTCCGGTCTCCGCGGAAGGGTTGGTGGCGGATGCGCCGCAGGAACGCGACGGCTTTGTGCGCTTCCCCTTGGCCGTGGAGCGCCTGCGCGGTCCCGACGGCGGCTGGCACTGGGAGGGGCGCGTATCGGTGCGGCTGCCGGTATCGCCCGCCGCCGCGAACCTGCGTTGTGGCGACCGGGTGGTGGCGCAAGGTGTGCTGGCCCGTCCGGAAGGACCGCGCCAGCCGGGACAATTCGATTTCGCGACGTATCTGCGACGGCAAGGGTTTCTCGGCACGTTGGCGGCGAACCGGTGCGATCTTGTCGAACGCGGCGCGGGCCGGTTTTTGCAAGCCACCGCGCTGCGGGCGCGCGACTGGCTGGCGGCGGCGATCACCGCCGATGTGGCGGACCGCCCCGAAGAGGCGGCCACCATCAAGGCGATGGTGCTGGGCGTGCGCGAGGAGATGCCCGAGGAGATCAACGACCACTTCGTCAAGAGCGGCACGTTGCACATCTTTTCCGTGAGCGGGCTGCATGTCGCGTTGGTGGCGATGATCCTCTGGCGCGTGCTCAATCTGCTCGGCCTCACCAAACGCCAGGCGGCCTGGACCAGCATCCCGCTGGTGCTTTTCTACGCGCTGATGACCGGATGGCAGCCCGCGGCCGTGCGTTCGGCGTTCATGGCCTCGGTGGTCTTTGTGGGCACGGGTCTCAATCGGCCGTCCTCGTTTTTCAACACGTTGTGCCTGGCAGCGTTGCTCGTGCTGGCGATGGATCCGGCGCAGCTTTTTTCGCCCGGCGCGCAATTGTCCTTCGTCGTCATCGCGTCGCTGGTCTTCGGCGGCGGGCGGTGGTTGGAAAAAGTCCGGCCGCGGTGCGAGCCCGATCCGTTTTTGCCGCCGACACTCTGGACGCGCGAGCAGCGCTGGGCCACGGCCGGGCGTCGTTGGCTGGCCGCCATGCTCTGCACGTCCGCCGCCGCGTTGCTGGGGTCGTTGCCGCTCACGCTGTGGCATTTCCAGACCGCGTCTCCGGTCGCTCTGGTGGCCAATCTGCTGCACGTCCCGCTGGCCGGCCTCATCCTCAGCACGGCGGGAGGCGCGGCGGCGGTGGCATGGTGTTGGCCGTGGCTCGCGGCGGCGCTCAACAATGCGAATCTGCTCTTCGCCCAACTCACGCTGGCCTCAGCCGGATGGTTCGCGGCGTGTCCGGGCGGGCATTTTTTCTGGAATCCGCGGCCGTTGGGCGTGGGGAAGCAGTGCCGTGTGCTTGTCTTCGATGCCGGCGACGGCGGCGCGGCGCTCATCCGCACGCCAGGCGGGCGCGTCTGGTTGGTCGATGGCGGTAATCCGCGTTTTTTCCGCCAGGTCACGCGCGCTTCGTTGCGGTATCACGGGGTGGAGAAGCTCGACGGCTGGGTGATGACCCACGGGGATCAACAACACATCGGCGGCGCGGCGGACCTCCTTGCACGGCTGGAACCCGCCGTGGTGCTGCACCCGCCGGGACCGAGCCGCTCGCCCGCCTTCCGCGCGGCGCTTACGATCGCGGGCTCCCACGCCCGGCCGCTGCGGACCGGCGACCGTGTGGAGTTGGACGACGACACCACCCTCACCGTGCTTTTTCCTCCGGACGACCACATCGGTCCGTTGGCCGATGACGGCTGCCTGGTCTTCCGGCTGGAGCACCAGGGCCAGGCGGTGGTGTTTTTCTCCGATGCGGGCTTTGCCGCGCAACAGGCCGTGGCGCGCGTGCCGGCAGAGCTGGTCGGGGTCCGCGTCTTGGTGAAGGGCCGCCATGCCGACGATGCGACGGACGATCCCGGATTCCTGCGCGCCTTGCCGCCGTCGTTGATCGTCGCCGCCGGCGCCGCATTTCCGGTGGGGTCCCGTGTGTCCGAGGCTTGGAAAACCGCCGCCGAAGCCCGCGGTCACGTCATCTTCGAGCAGGCGGAAACCGGCGCGGTCGAGCTTTCGCTCGGGCCGGAGGGAGTGACCGCGCGAGGTTATGTGGATGGCCGCGAATGGACCGCGCCTTGAATGCCGGCAGGATTGCCATCTAACTTCTGTTCGCTTGAGCGGAATGGTCTTTCTGTTTGCTGGAATGGGAAACTTTGCAGGCATTTTCTCTTGCCTGGGAAAGAGGCGCATCCTAACGAAGCCGCCATGCTCGCCATGGGCCGAGCGCGCGCGCCATGCCGCCTTCGCCTCTTTTTCCACTCACTCGCTGGACGCTGTTGGCCGAAGCCACCCTCGATGGTGACGCCGGCGGGCGGGCCGCGTTGGAGCGGCTCTGTGAGAATTACCGGCCGCCGGTGGTGGCGTTTTTACGCAACCGCGGCTGGAGTCCGGAGGAGGCCGAGGATCTGACGCAAGACTTGTTCGCGAAATTGCTGGCGTCACGCGCGTGGAAACAAGCCGATCGCGCCAAGGGCCGGTTCCGCAATTTCCTCCTCACCATCCTGCGGCGCCTGGTGGCCAGCCACGTGGTCCACACGAAAACGCAAAAGAACGGCGGGGGCTGGACGGCGGTGAGCCTCGAATGGCTGAACGAGGAGACCGGCTGGGAACCGGCCGATGAGGAGGCGGCCGAGCCGTCCGTGGAATTCGACCGCACCTGGGCGGCGCGGATGTTGCGGGTGGCGTGCGCCCGGGTGGAGTCGCGCTGGCGGGAGGGCGGGCGCGAGCAGGAGTTCGCCGTCTATCGCCGCTTTTTGCCCGGCAGCCAATTGCCGCCGGGCTATGCCGAAGTGACCGCGGCCTTGGGCAACAGCGAGTCCGCCGCGCGTTCGGCCGTGTGCCGGTTGCGGCAGGAATTGGCCGAGGCGCTCCGGCAGGAAGTCTCCCTCACCGTCAATTCCCCGCACGAGATCGACGAGGAAATGGCCTATCTCCACAGCGTGCTGGCGCGTCCCGAGCGGGATCGGCCGGTGTGACTCGATGCCATGCCTCGGGTCAGGAGGCTTTCCGTTGCAGCGTCCGCCAATGCTCGTCCAGGCAGAGCAGGAGGGTTCGCCATTTGAGCGGTCGCGGCAGGCAGAGCACGCCCCGCGCCGGTTGGGTGGGGCTGGCGCTGCCGTGGCGGGGCGGGCAGCCCACGATGATCACGAGCAGGCGCGAACCGGGGACTTGCCGACGCAGCGTGGCCGCACGCTCCATCACGTCCGCCTCCTCCGTCCAGACCGCCACGAGCACGTCCGGCGCGATCTCCGGCAACCGCGCCTCCGCTTCCGTCAAGGTGGCCGCGCCGCTGATTTCCCACACGTCTTGTTGCGCCAAATGCCGCGCCAGCACGGCCAGGGTGCCTTCCCACGCGCCGGCCAGGAGCAGTTTCGGGCGCCAGGGTGGGGCATCACCGGCATGGCGGAGAGCCGTCTCCCGCATCGTGCCCCCGGCGGGCACGATGCGAGCGGAGAGCGCTCGTCGGGCGGACCCGCGAGGCTCGTGAGCGCATGGAAGGGGCTGAGGATGAAAATCAGGGGCGGTCGAGTCCATGGAACGGGACGTGGCGCGAAAACCGTGCCGCTCCTGTCTTCGGGATTTTTTGGCGAATGTTGCCGGAAATCCGCGAAAAGATTCGCCGGATCGGCCGGATCATCCCTAATCTCCCGGGGGCCACGAGCTGGACGAGTAACCGCTGCTGCTGCTGCTGGAAACATAGGTGCTCGGCCAGTAGTAGGGCGGTGGCGGCACGCCGGAGCCGGAGGGGCTGCCGCCGTCGTCATCCGTCGTGGCACGGAGCGCCCCGCCCGGGGGGACGGGCTTGCGGATCATGAGGGTGATTTTTTCCAGGAGATGAGCCAGTTGCAGGAGCAATTCCCGTGGGAAAATTTTCATTCCCTCGGCCAGCACGGCTTCGATCACGGACTTCAAGAGGCCGCCTTCCGCCGAAAGCTGGCCCGGCTGCGGCTTTTTCAACTCCTGCAAGAAGTCTTGCACGGAGTCGCCCGCCTGGGTGGCGGCGTGTTGCAGATCCGCGTCCTTCCAGAGTTCGTGCAGCCGATGGGCGGGAGAGAGCGGATGATGCCCCAGGCCGGCCGCCCAGAGGCCGAGTTCGAGCGTCCGGGCGGGAAGGACGGGCGTCCTCTGCTGGAGCTTCTCGCGCAAGGCCGCGATGTCTTTGGAGGCCAGCTCCGCCTTCGCCTGATAGGTTGCGATCAAGGAGGTCAGTTGGGCCGCGGCGTCCGAGCCGGGCAGCAACCGCGCCGCTTCCTGCAGCGCGAGGATGTCGTCCTCGAATTCCTTGGTCATCGTATGTTGGTGTGGGTCAGCCATTGTGTGTCATGGGATGTGGGTTGCGTTTCGGTGTGGGTTGAGGGAGAAAGTTGACGGGAGGAGGCGGGGGGATTCATTGGGTGCCGCCATCGGCAGGGTATGAATCTTTTTTTCTTCAACTGGCCTTCCCATGTGGGCGGCGCGGACACCAAGCTGGCGCACCTGCTGCCGCTGCTGGCGCCGCACTATTCGATCACGCTGGTGCCGAACGAGCGCTCGCAATGGGAGCAGCCGGAGTGGCGCGACTGGGTGGAGCGGCACGGTTTCCAGGTAGCGCTGGAGGATGACCTGCCGGCGCGGCTGGAAGGCTGGGCGGTGAGCTTGTGCAACGGCACCTTCGTGGAGCAGGCGCGGTATCTGAAAGCGCGGGAACGCGGGCTCAAGATCGTGTGGTCCAACGAAATGATGTGGCATTTCAAGGCCGAACTCGGCGCGGTGTTTTTCGGCCGGATCGATGTCGTCCTCTTCACCTCGGCGGCGCAGCGCGCGGTGCTGGAGCCGGGCTATCGGCAGGCCTTGCGGAATACGGAGTCGGTCGATGTTTCCCGCGGAGACCAGTGGGGCGAAATCGCTTCTCCCGACGGCCGCCGGCGGTTGCGTTGGGTGGAGACGGGAAATTACATCGACCCGGCGCGATTTCCCTTCCGCGAACGCGCCCCCAAGCGGCCCGGCGAGCCGTTTGTGATCGGCCGCGTCTCGCGTCCCGATCCGGATAAGTTTCCCGACGATTTTCCCGCCTCGTATGAACGATTGGGCCTGCGCGAACCGGTCCGCTTCCGCGTGCTGGGCTGGAGCGACCAGATGGCGGCGCGTTGGCCGGAGCACGTCTATGATGCCCGCTGGGAACTGCTGCCGACAGGATCGACGCCGGCGCCCGCGTTCCTCGACACGCTGGACGTGTTTGCCTATGACGTGAGCCCGCGCTTCCGCGAAAGCTGGGGCCGGGCGGTGGTGGAGGCGATGCTTTGCGGCGTGGTGCCGCTCGTGCCGCGGGGCGGCGGGCATCACCTGGAGCGCTTGGTGCCGCATGGCACGGGGGGATTTTTGTGCGATGGGCCGGAGGATTTCGGTCGCTACGCCCGGCAGTTGCAGGACGACCCGGACCTGCTGCTGCGGCTCTCCCGCGGCGCGCGCGCCTGGGCGGTGGAAAAACTCTGCCGCGCCGAGGAGCACCTCGCCCTCTGGCATCGCGTCTTTCGCGAATGACGCGTCGCGGAGGCGTCCCGCCCACCGCCCAACGCGGCGGCCCCCGGCCCTCACGCCCTCATGGAAAGGGTGACGTTTCATTGGCGTGACAACGTCGCGGGGGCGTCCCGCCCACCGGTTTGCGGCCTCTTCCCTTTGGACGGAACCGGCTTTTCCGGCGCCGCCTCGACCGTCCCTTCCCGCCGTGGGGCGCGAAAAAGCTCCGTCCGGGCGCGGGCGGCGAATTCCCGCGCGCGGACGGCCAAAGCGCCTCCTTCCGCGACTCCGGCCTCCTCCGCGATCCGGATGGTCTCACCCCAGGCGAACGGCTCTCCGGCCCACGCGGCGCAGTCCCGCCACACGGCATGGGTTTCCTCGGCGAGCGCGAGCGCGTCTTCCACCCGTTGCCGGGCGAGCGCGACTTTCATGGCGGCGAGGCCGGTCTGCGGCACCGCCGAAGGATCGGCGATCGCCGCGGCGGCGCGCTGCCGGAGCAGCCCCGCGCGCGTGGCGAAGGCCTCACGCGACACCTCGAAAGCCTCCGCCAGTTCCCCCGCCTCCCACAGCATGTGGCCGAGGCGTTGCTGGAAAGCGGCCTCTGTCCACCGGCACCAGTCCGCCGCTTCCCCCGTGCTTTCCAGCGACCGAAGAAACGCCAACCCCTCGCGATAGCTATCCCGCGCGCCCGCCGCGTCTCCGCATTCCAGTTTGATCCGCGCGATGCCTTCCACGTGTTTTTGGAACCCGGTTTGATCCGCCGCCTGCTCCACGCGCCGCGCCACGATGGCCTTGCCGGTGGCGAAGGCGGTGGCGAGATGGGCCTGGGTTTCCGCGGGCCGGCCTTCCTGGAGATGCCAGCGGGCGAGCGCCATGCTGCTCGTCAAACGGGCGAGCGCGCATTGGCGGATTTGCGGGGCCTGGAGAAACAATTCCGCCGCGTGCGCCTCGTGGCGCAGTAGGTGCTCGCCACGTGTTGCGGAATCTTCGGCCATGCCCGCGAGGCGGAAATGCGCGCCCGCCGCATCCAGACGAGAGCGCCAGTCCAGCGGATCATCCGCGGCCAGCCGGTCGAGCCGGGCCGCGCATTCCTCCGTCAGCCGGAGCGCCTCCGCCCGTTGGTCGGGATCCCGCGCCCACAGAATCCGCCCTTTCGCGTCCGTCGCCTTGAACCACTCGCGCCGCCAGTCCGCATAAGGGTGCGGCAGCGCGCACAGCCGTTCCAGCAGGGCGAGCGCCTCGTTGTTGCGTTCCATGGCGGTGGCGAGGAGTGGGGAGGCGCGCTCCTTCCCCGCGGCGATCAACAGGCAGCTGCCCTCCGTGCTCAGCGCCCGTGCCAGGGCGAATTGCCGCAGCGTGTCCCCGGGCCGGACCGCCAGCCAACGACGGAGGAAGCGCGTCGTCTCGGCCGCGCTTGTTACGGTCTGCTCCGGCGCGAATTCCAGCTTCAGTTGGGTGATGGCTGCCGACACGATCGCCCGCGCTTCGCTGAGCACGGGGCTGGTTTCGGCGTCCGGCGCCGTGGCCAGCTCGGCACGTAGCGCTTCCAGATCGCGCATCGGTTGCGCCACCGGTTTGATCTCGGCCTGTGTCAACGCCAGCTCGGTGCGCGCGCGGGCATCCAGGAGCCGTCTTGCTTCCGAAAGCGACAGCGACGCCGCCTCGGCGATCGCGCCTTCCAGCTTGGCGTCGGCGTCGAGGGATTGTCCCTGGAATCGCAGCGCTCGTCCCCAGCGGGTCAGCAATTCCGCGCGGCGTCGGCGCGCCGGCTCGTCATCGCCGGTGTCGGTGGCGAGCACGTCGGCGAAGGCCACGTTCAGCAGATCCAGCCGGCCGATCCCTTCCAGCGAGTCGGCGAAGCTGCCCAGGAAAAACTCCGCGCGTTGGTCGGCCTTCGCCTGGGCGACGCGCGCCTGCGCCAGCGCGTGGTTGAGTTGCTGGTTCGACCACGCCAGCCAGAGACCGGAGCCGAGCGTCAGCAACAGCAGCGCCGCGGAGAGCGCGGCCAGCGCGGGCCGCCGCCGCACCCATTTCCACAGCCGTTCGGCGGGTGTGAATTGCCGGGCCAGGATCGGCTCGCCCCGCAGCCAGCGTCGTAGGTCGGCGGCGAATTCCGCCGCGGTGGCGTAGCGCTCGCCGGGGATCTTGCGCAGGCATTTCAGGCTGATGATCTCCAGGTCGCGCGGCACCTGGGTGTTGAGGGTCGAAGGGGAATCCGGCTCCTCTTCGGTGATCTGCCGCAGCAGCGCGGCCAGGCCCTCGATCACGAACGGAGGCCGGCCCGTCAGCAGCTCGTAAAGCACCGCGCCGAGACTGTAAACGTCGCTCGCGATGGTGGCGGCGCGCGCGCCCAGGGCGGCGATCTCCGGCGCGAGATACGCCGGCGTGCCGAGAACCCCGGCCGAATGCGTGAACGACCCGCCGCCGTCCTCCAGTTTGGCCAGCCCGAAGTCCGCCAGATAAGCGCGCGCGGCTTCGTCGAACAGCACGTTGCCGGGCTTGATGTCGCGATGGATGACGCCGTGCTCGTGGGCGTATTGCAGCCCGTCGGCGATCACCGCCAGCAACTCCACCGCGCGCCGGGCCGGCCACGGGCCATCGCGCTTCAAGGCCTGCGCCAGCGTGCCACCGCCGGCCAGCTTCATCGTGAAATAGGGCAGCCCGTCGGCTTCGCCCACCTCATACAATGGGAGGATCGCCGGGTGCTCCAGCTCTGCCAGCGCCCGCGCCTCCTGCTGGAACCGTCGCCGCACCTCTTCGCGACCGCTGTCGAGCGGCAGCAACATTTTCAGCGCCACCTCGCGCCGTGGGCTGTGCTGGCGCGCGCGATAGACCACCCCCATGCCGCCGCGTCCGAGTTCCTCGAGGATATCATGCCCCTCCACCAAATGCTGGAGCGCGATCCCCGCCGACGAGGCCGCGCCGGACAGCTCCTGCCACAGGCATGCCTCGCACACGCCGCCCTCGAGCGGATCCTCCGCGGGCAAAGACGCCCCGCAATGCTGGCAACTCGCGGACCTCATGGCCCGACGATATCGCGGTGATGTGGTGAGACACTCATTATTTCCTCCCCCCGAGCGGGGGCCCTTCTTTCCTTTCAAGAATTCCGGCCGGATGTTGCAGCCCCGGCGCATTTTTTTCA
>CAZQUC010000059.1:0-14503 GCA_964596095.1 uncultured Enterobacteriaceae bacterium | reverse complement strand
GAATCGGGGATCATATGCGATGAGGCGAAGGAATCAGGCTGCTGGCTGGAAATCCGCAGGATGGCTGAGTTGCAGGTTGCGAAAATAGTCAAGAGTGCTAAAATATTTAGTATGAGTCGTGTAAAACGACTCATCCGTTATATATAACGGACAAAAAAAAGAATCAATCGTTTTTTAGACATATGGGAAACAGCACCAATTCATCGCAATGGGCCGCACTGGAACGGCTGCGTTTCATCGAGCGGCGGGCGTTCTGGTGCGGGACGGTGTCGCGGCAGGACTTGGCGGAGGTCTTCGGGTTGTCGCCGGCGCAGGCGTCGGCGGATTTGCAGAAGTATCAGGAAATGAACTCGGGAGCGCTGGTGTATAATTTGCGGAAGAAGCGCTACGAGGGGGAGAAGCGGATGAAGCCGGCGCTGCATGAGCCGCGGCTGGAGGAGGCGCTGGCGCAGTTTGTGCCGGGGGCAGGGGAAGCGGCGGTGGCCCTGGGGTTGCTGAGGGGGGGCGCGAGGGAAGGGGAGGAGGCGAGCTTGGTGGACCGGGTGGTGCTACCGGTCCGGAGCGCGCCGCTGGAGGTGCAGCGGCGGCTGTTTCTGGCGTTGCGCGAGGGGTGGCGGGTGCGGGTGAAGTATCTGTCCGTGCATAGCGCGAGCCATGAATGGCGGTGGCTGCATCCGGGGGCGCTGGCGCACGATGGCAACCGGTGGCATGTGCGGGCTTGGTGTGAGACGAAAACGGCGTGGCAGGATTTCAATTTGTCGCGGATGCCGGAGGCGGACTGGCCGGTGGCGGGGGAAGCGCCACCCCCGCCGGACGAGGCGTGGAATCGGTGGGTGACGCTGAAGCTGCGCCCGCATCACGCGTTGAAGCCGGAGGCGCAGGCGGCGGTGGCTTTCGATTACAACATGGTGGACGGGCAGTTGGAGCTGCGTGTGCGCGAGGCGCTGGTGGACTACCTGCGCGCGCGGCTGGTGCTGCCGTTGAGCGATGGCAGCACCGCGCCGCCTCTGCTTGAGGTGGTGGAGTCGTGAGCCGGGTCACGCTGGAGAGATCCGGGCCGTGTTTTCCCCGTCGCCATGACTTCGGCATCAATCGAGGTGATTCCGGCAGCTGGGAAGGGCGGCCTTCCCGCGCTCACCCGCTGCGGACGCCGCGCCAGATGTAGAAGCCATCGTCTTCGGAAAACGCGGCGCGCAGGGAGCTGTCGATGACGCGTTCCCAGGCGGCGCGGCGTTCGCGGAGGCGGCGTTCGCGTTCGGGGAGGGAATCGAATTGGGTGCGGAACGGCTCGGTGTCGAGGAGGATCGCGAGCAGGCTGTCCTCGCCCTCGCCGGCGCGAGGGAGGCGCGAGGCGAGTTCGCGGATGAAATGGCCGTGGACTTCGTCTTCGGGCGTGGTCGAGAGGGAAAGCATCACGCCGAGGCGGGGCAGGGCGTGGGGGCCGCGGGGTTTGGTGGTTTCGCCGGCGACTTTGGCGGAAACCGGCGCGGGCCAGTCGAGGGCGGCGAGCGCTTCGTCTTCCTCGCCGTAGGCGATGGGCGGGCGCACGTCGAGCGCGCCGACTTCGGCCCATAGCCGGCGCGCCAGGGATTGGGCGGCGGTTTGCCGGGCGGGCGAGGGCTCGTAGCAGAAGGGCACCAGCAAGGCGCTCGCGCCGCCACCGCCCAATTGCCGCATCAGGCTGCGGAAGATGGCTTTGAGTTCGGATTCGACGGGCGCGCGCGTCCGGATGCGGCGCAGGCGTTTCCACGCCACCAGCGCGAGGCCGAAGCGCGGCAGACCGATGAAGAGCAGGGCGGTCACGGCGTAGAGGTGGATCCATTTGGCGCCGCTTTCGCGTTGGGAAGGCTCGATTTTTTCTTGCTCGTGGATATTGAGCGACTGCATCGCCTCCGGGCCGGGCAGGGGCACGCGGAGCACGGCGGACGCGGGGCCGAGCGCGGTATTGACGATATGCGCGACCTGAGGGGCGCTGAGGAACGTGCTTTCCCACGCCGCCTTGTATTCGGCCGAGAGGCCGCGCGCATACATGCCGCTGGTGAGGCCGAGGGCGAAGGCGATGGCACCGCTGTGGAAGGCCAGCTCGGTCCATTCCATGGCCTCGGCCCGCAGCACGCGGACCCATTTTTCCCAAAAATGCCGGCGGGCGAGGGTGGTGACGGCGGCGGCGCCTTCGCGGCCCGTGCCGCGTCCGGGGGGGGCGGGGCGGTCGGACTCCACCCGCACGCCGATGCCCCGCAGCAGCCAGCGGTTGACCCAGCGGGCCGGGCCGTGCGCGGGTGGCTCGTGGTGGCGGCGCAATTCCGCCACCGCGACGACGATGTAGATGAGAAAATTCCACGCCAACAGTCCGAGCATGGGCAGCGAGAGCAGGTTGATGACCTTGCCCGCGCTCATCTCGTTGGTGAGGAACCCTATCACCAGCGCCAGCGCGACGAGGCCGGCGACGAGCCATTTGCCCTTCAGCGAGCGATCGGCGCCTTTGGTGATCTCCGCCACGCAGGCCGTCACGCGGGTGTCCTTCAAGAGGCGTTGGCTGCGGCGTTGCAGGGCGTCTTCGCGGGCGGCGTGGGATCCCGCCGCCTCCGCTTCCAACACGCCGGCCGCCTGCCCGGCTTCGCGGCGGTCCCGCTCCGCCAGCACCACGCCCGTTCCATCCGCTTCCTCCAATTCGTGCAGACCCAGCACGTTGATGGCCGAATCACTGTGCATGAATGAAAGGGAAAGCAGGGATCGACAAGGACAGGAGAGATGGACGATGGCGGAATGGGCCGGACCTCATGCGGAGCGAGCGTAGCCGGTTGGGCGGAGGATGCCAGTGGGAGTTGTTGGGGGAGATGGACGGGATGGACCGAGCGGCTTGACTGGCTTCGTGGCGGCGCCACGCTGGCGGGATGAAACTCACCGGTATCGGCGACGAGGCGGGCGCGCCGCTCGCGGCTCAGATCGAGGCCACCCAGGCGTTGGGATGGCGGCACTTGGAAATGCGCAATGTCCAGATCGGCGACGGGCCGGCGCGCAATCTGCATGATCTCGATGACGAGGAATTCGCCCAAGTGGAGGAAGCCCTGGCCGCCGCCGGGATCGGCGTGTGCGGGTTCGGCTCGGTTATCGGCAATTGGGCGCATCGCATCGAAGATGATTTTGCCATCACCGAGGCGGAAATCGCCCGCGCCATTCCCAAGATGCGACGGCTGGGCACGACGCTGGTGCGGATCATGAGCTACAAGCCGCGGCTGCGCGAGGACGGCACGGATGAGCCGGACCAAATGGAAGCGGAGCGGTTCCGCCGCCTACGGGAAATCAAGCGCCGCTTCGACGACGCTGGCCTCACCTGCGTGCATGAAAACTGCATGAACTACGGCGGCATGTCGATCAGCCACGCCCTGCGCGTGCTCGACGCCGTGCCGGGCCTGCGCTGGGTCTTCGACACCGCCAACCCGTGTTTCAACGAGGATCGTGACAATCCCGGCCATCGGCAGGACCCGTGGACCTTTTACCAGGCGGTGCGGCCGGCCATCAGCCACGTCCACATCAAGGACGGCCGGTGGAACGCGGCGAAAAAAGACCTCGACTACACGATGCCCGGCGAGGGCGAAGGACAGGTGCGGCGCATCGTGGAGGATCTCGTCCGCACCGGTTACGATGGGTTCCTCAGCATCGAGCCGCACATCAGCGTTGTCTTCCACAGCGCGAATGCGGCCGCCGCGCCCGAGGAAGACGCCGCGGCCAAGGCGCGCGAGCAACGGGACATTTACGTCGCCTACGGCCGGCGGCTGGAGGCGATCCTCGCCGACGCCCGCGCCGCGGCGGCGGCCTGACCCTTCCGCGGGGCGAAGCGGCGCGCGGTGACTTCCCGCGCTGGCGTTTCGCGTGGTGCCGTTCATGTTCCCCGGCTCCGTTTTTCATTTTCATCATCGATTCCATGCGCATCCTTTCCGGCATCCAGCCCACCGGGCGGCCCCATCTTGGCAATTACTTCGGCATGATGGAACCCGCCCTGCGGCTCCAGCACGAGGGCGAGGCCCTGTATTTCATCGCGGATTACCATGCCCTGACCACCATCCACGACGCGGCCGTTTTGAAAGACCACGTCCGCGAACTGGCGCTGGACTTCCTCGCCTGCGGACTGGACCCGGCCAAGGCGACCTTCTTCCGCCAGAGTGACGTGCCCGAAGTCACCGAGCTGACGTGGGTTCTCCAATGCGTGACGCCGGTGCCGATGCTGGAGAACGCGCATTCCTACAAGGACAAAACCGCCCAGGGCTTGCCCGCCTCGGCGGGACTCTTCGCCTACCCGGTGCTGATGGCGGCGGACATTCTCATCTACGACAGCGACGTGGTGCCGGTCGGGCAGGATCAGAAGCAGCATCTGGAAATGACGCGCGACATCGCCTCCAAGTTCAACCTCCGCTACGGCGGCGAATTCCTCAAACTGCCCCAGCCGCTCATCCGCGACGCTGGCGCGGTCGTGCCCGGCACCGACGGCCGCAAAATGAGCAAGAGCTACCACAACACGCTGCCGCTGTTTGAGGAGGAAAAAGCCCTGCGCAAAAACGTGATGGGCCTCAAGACCGACTCGACCCCGGTGGAAGCGCCCAAAGATCCGGCGAATTCCACCCTCGTCGCCCTTTATCGGCTCGCCGCCGGCGAGGACGAGGCGGCGGCGATGGAGGCGAGCTTCCGCGCCGGCGGGCAAGGCTACGGTTTTTACAAACAACAACTTTTCGATGCGCTGTGGGAGAAATTCCGCCCCGCCCGCGACCGCCGCGCGGCCTTGGCCGCCGATCCCGGCGCGGTCGAGGAAATCCTCCGTTCCGGTGCGGCCCGCGCGCGGGAGAGGGCACGCTTCGTGCTGGACCGCGTCCGCTCGGCCTGCGGGCTCTAACGAGCTATAAGATTGCGGGGGGCTCTCACGTTACTTCCGCGTTCTTTCGATTGAGAGTTGAAAAAAAGTCGTCACCATCGCCCACCATTTCACCCGAATCTGATGCGGAAGACCGATTGTCACAAAGAAAACCCTTCTGCCACTTGCCAAACGGTGCTTCCCTGCCACAGGATGCGCCCCATTGGCCGACGGCCCGTATCGGGATCCGCCATCACCCGCTTCCCGTCAGACCACCTCTCCCCATCCTCATTCATCTAAACGATCAGCCGCATGTCGAACGACGCCGACCCGACTCATGAATTGGTGCCCTGTTTGGAGCACGTGGATCAGTATTTGCAACTCGGCCAGCAATACGATTGCTCCGACATCCACCTCCCGACGGACACGACCCCCCATTGGCGCCGCTTCGGGCAATTGCAGCCCATCTGGCCGAACGCCGCCAAACTGACCGCCGCCGATACCGAACGCCTCGCTTACAGCTTTCTCGGGCCCAAGGAGCGCGAGCGCCTCGACACCCGCGGCGACGTGGACTTCGCCTACTCGACCGACTTCGGCCGTTTCCGCGCCTCCGTCGTCCGCCAGCGCCTGGGTTTCGACATGGTCTTCCGGATCATCAACACCCGCATCCGCAGCGTGGATGAAATCGGCCTGCCGGACGTGTGCCGCACGCTGACCGCCTATCACAACGGCCTCGTCCTCGTGACCGGCTCCGTCGGCTCCGGCAAATCCACCACCTTGGCCGCGCTCATCGACGAAGTGAACCAGAGTCGCGACGATCACATCATCACCCTCGAAGACCCCATCGAATACATCTTCCAGTCCAAAACCTGCCATGTGAACCAACGCGAGGTCCATACCCATACCGATTCCTTCGCGGCCGCGCTGCGGGCGGCGCTGCGGGAAGATCCCGACGTCATCATGGTCGGGGAAATGCGCGACCTGGAGACGATTTCCCTCGCCATCACCGCCTCGGAAACGGGCCACTTGGTGCTCGGCACTCTCCATACCGGCAATGCCCCGCGGACCCTGGACCGCGTGCTCGACGTGTTCCCGGTCGAGCAGCGCGACCAGATCCGCATCATGGTCAGCGAATCGCTGCGCGGCGTGCTCAGCCAGCAACTCGTCCCCCGCGCCGATGGCGAAGGCCGCGCGCTGGCGCTGGAGATCCTCGTCAATACGCCGGCCGTCTCCAACTGTATTCGTGAGGGCAAAACCTTCATGCTCCCCGGCATCATGCAGACGGGGAAAAACGTCGGCATGAAGCTGATGGACGATTCCCTGCGCGCGCTCTTCGAGCAGAACCTCATCGCGCAGGAAGAGTGCATGGTGCGCGCCGAGGATAAAACACTCATGAAGAAATACTTCGAAGACGTCAACGCGCGATAGAGTTCCTGACGGCGCGGACGCCCGGCGGCCCGCCCCTCCGATTGCCTTTACTTTTATCCATACAGTCCCATGCCAGAGATCGACACTCTTTTTCAACACCTCATCAGCAGCGGCGGCTCCGACCTGCACCTCAGCCAAGGGCAGCCGCCGAAGATGCGCGTCCACGGCGCCATCCGCAAGATCAGCGACGACATCCTCGACGGCGCGGCGATGGAGCGTCTGCTCCGCCCGCTCTGCAACGACCAGCAATGGGAGCGCTACTCCGAGCGCGGCGATCTCGACCTCGCCTACGAAATGGACGAGAACTCACGCTTCCGCTGCAATTTCCTCAAGCAGACCGGCGGCTTCGCGGCCGTGTTCCGGATCATCCCCACCAAGATCGCCACGCTGGAGCAGCTCGGCGTGCCCAAGGTCATCGAAGATTTTGGCAAGCTGCGCTCCGGCCTCGTCCTCGTCACCGGTCCGACTGGCTCCGGCAAATCGACCACGCTGGCGGCGCTGATGGATTACATTAATGTCAACTTCGCGCGCCACATCGTCACCGTTGAGGAGCCGATCGAGTTCGTGCACCGCAACAAAAAGAGCATCATCACCCAGCGCGAAGTGCCGATGCAGACGCCCAGCTTTGCCGACGGCCTGCGCGCCTCGCTGCGGGAGGATTCCGACATCGTGCTCGTCGGCGAGATGCGCGACTTGGAAACCATTTCCCTCGCGCTCACCGCGGCGGAAACCGGTCTGCTCGTCTTCGGCACGCTGCACACCAACAACGCGCGCAAGACCGTGGACCGCATCATCGACGTGTTTCCCTCCGACCAGCAGAGCCAGGTGCGCACCATGCTTTCCGCCTCGCTGAAAGGCGTCGTCGCCCAGTTGCTCATGAAAAAGGCCGACGGCTCCGGGCGGGTGGCGGTCAATGAGATCCTCGTCTCCACTCCGGCTGTCGGGGCCATCATCCGCGAAGGCGCGACCCAGAAGCTCTACGACGTGATCACCGCCGGCAAGCAGCACGGGATGCAATTCATGGACGAAGCCATCCGGCAGAAGCTCTTCGACAACACCGTGTCGCCGCTGGAGGCCTACATGAAGGCCATCGACAAGTCCGCCTTCCGCCAATACCTGCCCAAGGAACACGAAGGCCTCGGCAAGCAATCCGAAGGCGGCAAAGCAGGGCGGCCGGGTTGAGGTCGGGATGTCCGTGGCGGGGGCCTCCGGCCCACCGCTGAATGCGTGACCCGGCGCACCCGCTCGTCCGTCCAAAACGGCACCTTCTGCCGCGCCGCCACCACTGAAATCGTGCCCTTCCTCTGCCGGGTGACCGTATTGCGGTGGGCGGGACGCCCCCGCTACGAGACTGCCCTTGCGTTGCGAAAGTTCCTGGCGGTAATTTCCCGCCTCCCGCACGGAGGAAAACGCCATGAACAGACGCGAAGCGATCAAGCTCGGGACGGCCGCCGCGGTGGCGGCCTGCGCCGCCAATGAAGCGCCGGCCGAGACGAAACCCCTGCGTGTGCTGATCCTCGGCGGCACGGGCTTCATTGGGCCGCATTTCGTCGAGGCGCTGCGCGCGGGCGGGCACAAGTTGACGCTCTTCAACCGCGGCCGGCACAATGCGGGATTGTTTCCCGACATCGAGACGCTGACCGGCGATCGCAATGGCGAGGTGGATGCCTTGAAAAACCGCGACTGGGACGCGGTGATCGACAACTCCGGCTATCTGCCGAAACAAGTGCGGCTGACGGCCGAGCTGCTGAAGGAGCACACGTCGTATTACTTGTTCATCTCCAGCATTTCCGCCTATGCGGACCTCAGCGCATCGAGTGTCGATGAGGACGGCCCGCTCGCGGAGTTGACCGATCCCGACACCGAGGACATCCGCCGGCATTACGGCGCGTTGAAAGCGGCCTGTGAGAAGATCGTCGAGCAAACGTATGGCGACCGCGGCGCGATCGTGCGACCGACTTACATTGTCGGCCCCGGCGACAGCACCGACCGCTTCACTTACTGGCCGGCCCGGGTGGCGCGCGGCGGGGCCATGCTGGCGCCGGGGAGCGCGGGCGATCCGATGCAGTTCATCGACGTGCGCGATCTGGCCGATTTCGTCCGCCGCAGCGTGGAGCAACGCCTGCCCGGCCGGTTCAACGCCTGCAATCCGCCGCGTTCGGTGACGATCGGGCAGGTGTTGGAAACCAGCAAGCGGATCGCCAAATCGGATGCCGAATTCGTGTGGATCAGCCCGTCTTTCCTGGAGGCGCAACGGCTGGGCGGCAATCAGCTGCCGCTTTACACCGATCCTGCCGGCAAGATGCCCGGCCTGGCGCTGGTCAGCTCGGCACGCGCCGAAGCCCAGGGGCTGCGGTTCCGCGAACTGGCGGCCACCATCGCGGATACCCTCGCCTGGCACCAGAAGCGTCCCGAGGAGGAGCGGCAACAACCGCGCGCGGGCCTGACGCCGGAGCGGGAGACGGAAGTGCTACGGTTGTGGAAAGCCCGACAAAATAGTGAGTGAGGGGAACCAAGCCGCGGTTCTCCTCAGCCGTTGGAGAGCGGCCGGGAATGTGTCGAAACATTAAGAAAGAAAGGCTATCATTATTCATTTAGTGAATGACACAATCGCCCCGTTGCGTCATCATCAAGGGTGATGCTCTCTCCTTGCATGATCCCCCGGTCCACATCCGTCGCGATGTGGAAATTCATTTTTCGGATCGGCCCGCTGCTGGTGATGACCTGTCAAGGCGTCACGGCGCAAGTGCGGTTGAACGAGTTTATGGCCGCGCCAAGCGAGCGTTTGCTGGCGGAAGACGCGCAAGGCCGGATGCGGCCGGGCACAGGCAAATTCTGGGCTGATCGGGGTTTTACCGCTCCAGGCTGGACCACCGGGACGGCGCCGCTCGGCTACGGTGTGACTGGGCTGGGCACCAATGTCCAGACCCGGATGCGCAACCGCACCCCTTCGCTTTATCTGCGCAAGACGTTCGCCGTGACCGCCGCGGATCTCACCAACGAAGGGCGGTTGCAATTGCAGGTGACCTTCGATGACGGCTTCGTGGCGTGGCTGAACGGCCGGGAGGTGGGGCGCGCGAATACGGGACCGGCCGGGCATTATTTGTATCACGACCAGCCGGCCTACAATTTCGCCACCGCGGTGACGGATTCGGCTTACTCGCCGAGCGCACAGCCGGGCGTGGGCGGCGCGCAGCCGATGACGATCACGCTCGGGAGCGTGTCCGACTGGCTGACGGAGGGGGAGAACCTGCTCGCGGTGCAGTTGCACAACCGCGAGCCGGGCACCCGCGCGCGGATCGACGCCGCGCTGGAAATCGTCCCGGCCACGGCGGTGCTCGATGTGCTGCGGCACGATTTCGACTCCGCCAATGACGCCGCGCTGTCCCATCACCGGCTCGGCGGTTCGGTGTCGAACACGATGGACGGCACGCCGCCCGCGGGCTCCTGGCTGGCGGACGCGCCGTTGCCGGAATCGTCCCCTGCCTGGACCGAGCTGACGCTGCGCACGACGCTGGCCGCCGGCTCAGGCGTGGGGGGCTCGGGCGCGCTGCGTTACGAGCACACGCAGATCGGCGCGAATCACCCGGCGGTTTTGCTCGGCCCGCCGGTCCCGCTGGCCTCGCGCGTGACGGCGGGCGCGCTCACGGAGGCGGCGCTGGCCGACTTCGGCGTGACCTTCCGGTTCCGCGCCTCGCCGGAGGTCGAGTTCGCGCTGCGGCTCGATCCCGAGGCCGAGAGTGCAGGCGTGGGGAGTTTGGGCGGGCTGCCCGCGATCACGCCCACCGCTGGCACGGCAGCCGCGGAAACCGCGCCGGACAATTTCAGCGACGCCATCGGCGGCATCCGCACGCGCGCGGTCAACGCCGCGGGCACGGGGTCCACCACCACGACGGGCACGATGCGCAACACGCTGACGTTGTTCAACGGCCCGGCGGCGCGCGATTTCGCCTTCACCGTCACGGAAAACAATCTCGTGGGTGAAGGCGCGGGCGGCTCCACGGGGCACCTCGTCTGCGAAGTGACGCAAGCGGCATCGCAGCCGGATTACTACGGGTTCAGCATGCAGACCTTCCAGGTGCGCTCGTGGACCTCGGGGTCGATCACGCCGGAGCAGTTGCGGGCCGTGGTGGTGCAACTGGACGCGGCCCTGCCCGCCGGCCTGCCCGTGCGGGTGTATCTCGAACCCTCCACCTCCACCACGACCTTCACCGACCGGCTCGATCTCGGAACCATCACCGGCACGGGCGCGTGGCAGGCCTATGAATTGCATCCGGCGCAGGGCGCCAACCAGGCGGCCTTCCTCGCCAAAATGAACGGCACGCCCACCGCGTCGGTGCGCATCGCCTTCCGCAGCGATGCCGCGCTGCCGATAGGCACGCGCTGGCGGCTCGACAATCTGGGCTTCGTGCCGTGGCGCACTTACACGGCGTCGCTGGGCGCGGGCACGAACGCGGCGGCCTTCGTGGCCGCGCTCAATGCGCAGCCTTCGCCGCGCTTCTTCCCTGTTTTCGAGAAACAGGGCGCGGCCATCGCTCCGGCCCGCGCCTCGCTGGTCATCGATGATTTCGCGGTCACCTTCACCAAGGAAAACGCCGGTGCCCCGCAGACCTTCGTGCCCATGGCCGCCGCGGAGTGGAGTTATCTGGCCGGTCTCGCGGAACCGTCGGGCGGGGTGGTCGAGCTGGCGGATTTCGACTCACCCACGGCGGAACCGGAATTCTCCGACTGGATCGAATTGCTCAACACCGGCGTCACGGCCGCGGACCTGACGGGCTGGTCGCTCACCGACGATCTGGTCACGCCGCGCAAATGGACCTTCCCCGCCGGCACGACCATCGCGTCGGGCGCGACGCTCCTGGTGCTGGCCGACGGGCGCGAGGCCCCCGCCAACGCCCATTGGCTGCACGCCGGATTCGGCCTCGGTTCAGGAGGCGAATACCTGGCCTTGATCGACGCGGCGGGCGTGACGCGTGACGCGCTCGACCCGGCGTTTCCCGAACAGAATCCCTTCCACAGCTACGGCCGCAATGAGGCGGGCGAGTGGGGCTTCCTCCGCGAGGCGACGCCGGACGCGCCCAATGCCGGGCCGTGGTTTGCGGGCCGCACGGACACGCCGGATTTTTCGATCGCGGGCGGCTTCCACGCCGGCCCGGTCACGCTCGCCTTGAGCACGAAGACGGCCGGCGCGGCCATCCGCTACACCACCGACGGCACGGAGCCGACCGCCGACACGGGCGAGCTTTACAGCGGACCGCTGACGCTGGCCGCGATCAACAACCGCACCGGCACCGTGGTCCGCGCGCGGGCGTTCAAGGACGGCCTCACCCCCTCGAACACGCGCACCCACACCTATCTCATCGACCAGCACGTCAACCTGCAACAGAATCCCGCCCTCGCGCTCGCCGGCGATCCTGGATCGGTGTTTTACAAACCCTTGGGCATCTTCGCCATTCAGGGCGGCACTTACATCGATGACCTGTGGCGGGCCACTCGGGCCACCGATTACAACATTCCGGTCGGCACGGGCCGCTTCCGCGATGCCGCGGTCACCAATCGCCCCTACGAGCGAATGGCGCAATTGGAGCTGCTGCACGCGGAGGCCGCGAGAGTCTGCGCGAGAGGGTCGGCCTCCGTGTCTCCTCCAGCCCCTATTCCCGCCCGCGGTTGCGACTGACGCAAACGCCGTCCGCCTCGCCGCTGCCCGCCGACGCCACGCAAAAACCCTCGATGAATCTGTTCTTCCGCAACGACTACGGCGCGGATTCCATCACCTACCCGGTGATCCCGGAGACGAGCCTGCGCACGTTCGAGGAATTCCGCCTGCGCGCCGGCAAGAACGACATCAGCAATCCCTTCATCCGCGACGAGCTTACCCGGCGCCTCTACACGGACATGGGACAGGTCGGCGCCGTCGGCACGTTCGTGTCGCTGTATCTCAACGGCGCTTACAAGGGGTATTACAATCTCACCGAGCGGCTGCGCGAGCCGTTCATGCAGGCGCATCATCAGAGCCGGGAACCGTGGGATGTGTATTACATCGGTGTCTTCGAAAATGGCGACGACACGCACTTCAACACCGTGCTGAACCCGCGCCTCCGGGCCAACCTGTCGGTCAAGGCCAATTACGACGCGCTGGCCGAGGTGCTCGACCTGACCAACGCCGCCGATTATTACCTGCTCAACATCTACACCGCGACGTGGGACTGGCCGCAGAACAACTGGGCGATGGCCCGCGAGCGCAGCGATACCGGCCTCTGGCGGTATTACGTGTGGGACGCGGAGGGCGCTTTCGGCATGAGCGCGCATACGCCGAGTTTCAACAAGTTCACCAACTCCAGCAACGGCGAGGCGCTGCTCTCGGGAGGTGGCACCGTGTCCGCCAATTTCCAGCGGCTCATGACCAGCGCGGAATGGCGGCTGCTTTTCGCCGACCGCATCCAGAAGCATTTATTCAACAATGGCGCGCTCACCGACGCGCGCGTCACCGCGCGGCGGAATGCCTGCCAGGACGAGGTGCGACGGCTGATGAGCTTTGCCGGCCTCACGCCCGACACCGCATGGTTCACCACCTGGCTCAACGCCACCAGCGGGCGCAAACGTTACCTCTTCCCGCGCAATGCGCCGGGGCAGGCCGGCTACCAGGCCGGGCAGTTCCGCGATCCCAATGGCAACGGCAATCTCAACGACACGCTCTGGCCGCTGACCTTGCCGCCCTCCCCCAGCCTGCCGCCCGGCGAGGCGCCCGCCGGCTCCGCGCTCATGCTCGAACACACCGCGCCGGAGGGATCGGTCATTTATTACACGCTCGACGGCGCAGACCCGCGGGTGTGGGGCGGCGAGGTGGCGGAGGGCGCGCGCGTCTATACCGGCCCGCTCACGCTGGCGTCCTCCACGCTGACCGTGAAAGCCCGCGTCCGCAACGGCGAGACCGGCGAGTGGAGCCCGCTCACCGAGGCGTTTTACCACGTCGGCACCGTGCCCGCGAGCGCGGACAACCTCGTCGTGGCCGAGATGATGTATCACCCGCCCGATCCCACGGCCGGGGAAATCGCGGCCGGCTTCGCCGACCCGGAAGCCTTCGAGTTTCTCTCGCTGCGCAATATCGGCGCGACGCCCGTGGATCTCTCCGGCCTCCGCTTCGTCACCGGCATCACCTTCGATTTCGCCACCGTGGCCAAGACGGTGCTCGACCCGGGGAGGCACATCGTGATCGGCAAGAGTCTGCCTGCCTTGCTCCAGCGTTACGGCGCGGGCCTCCAGGCCGTGTGGGGAGGGGAGTATTTCGGCAACCTGGCCAACAGCGGCGAAAGGTTGCGCCTGGAGACCACCGCCGGCAGCGCCATCATCAAGGAATTCACCTTCAGTGACGACTTGCCGTGGCCCAAGGCGGCGGACGGCCAGGGCTCGTCGCTGGTCCTGCTCGACCCGGCGGGCAATCCCGATCATAACACGGCCGCCAGTTGGAAAGCTTCCGACGTTTTCGGCGGCACGCCGCTGGGGGCGACCGCGCCGGCGGCCACTTACGAGACTTGGGCCGCCGCCACCTTCACCGCCGCCGAGTTGGCCGATCTCGCCGTCTCCGGTCCCTTGGCCGATGCCGATGGAGACGGGTGGTCCAACCAATTTGAGTTCGCCCTCGGCAGCCTCGCCAAAGCCTCGAACAGCCGGCCCGACGTGCAATGGACCTGGGCCGCGGGAGAAGGCGGCGCGCCCGCCCTCGAGGTCACCCTGCGCCGGCGCGCCGGCCTGGAGGGTGTGACTGTGAGCCCGCAATGGTCCACCGATCTCGCCACATGGGCGGATGATTTCGCCCTGCTCTCCACCATCCCTGCCGCGGATGACACCGAGATCACCGTCTGGCGCAAACAGGCCGCGCCTGCCACACCGCACTTCTTCGGCCGCCTGCACGCGCCAACCGCGCCGTGATGGGGAAGGGGGGAGGGTGTCCCACCTGCCCGTTTCTTGGAAATTTCCAAGCCGGAGGCTTGGATGACGGAACTTTGGCTGAAGGCGGAATGCCACAAATCTGGGACGCCCGCCTCCCCCTTCCAGAGGCTTTCCAGACTCAGTTTTCCTGAGCCGCCGGAGGCGCTTCCGCTTCGTCGGCGAATTCCTCGTCATAACCTTCTTCGTCTTCGTAATCATCGTCGCGCGCGACGGGCGCATGGCCATTTTGCGCGTCTTCCACGCGTTGCAGCGCTTCGATGAATTCACGCAGCATTTCCA